>DTSC01000027.1 GCA_012965625.1 Flavobacteriales bacterium
ATTTTTAAGCTTTTAGTGTAATACTCTATGGCTTTGTCGTAATCGCCTCTAAAATAAAATGATACTCCTTGCACATTTAAAGCTTTTGCCATCTGTTTTTTATTGCCTGTAGCCTCAGCTAATTCGTAATGCAACTGTGCAAAATAAAAAGCGCTGTCTGGCTGAGAATAGATAATCCCAATAGCTATCTTATGCATAGCCTTTAGCCTATTGGTATCGGCCTGGCTTTTGTCATTCCACACCCCCCAGAGGGAGTCTAGGTTTAGCGCCGAGGCCATGGTGAGACTTAGGCAGAGAGAGGTTATGAGGGTTAGGCGTAGCATAGTCAAATATAAGTAAACTGACTCAATAAGATAGCCCCACCTTAATTGAATTTAATATTTGCTATTTTCACTGCATCGATTCGTTAACGCAAATAGTATTGGGAGCGGCAGTGGGTGAGGTACTCGTGGGTCGTAAGGTGGGAAACAAAGGAGCCCTTTGGGGTGCTGTTTGTGGTACTATTCCTGATCTTGATTTTGTTTTTGGTGCCTTTTTGAATGACGTTGACAAGAACATATTCCATCGTTCTGTTTCTCATTCTTTGTTGTTTTTTGTTTTGGCAGCGCCAGTTACCGGTTGGCTGATCCATAAAATACACAATACCCTTGCTGTTGGATGGAAGGAGTGGAGCTGGATGGCATTTTGGGCATATTTTACACATGCCTTGCTGGACTGTTTTACCACATGGGGAACACAGATTTTCTGGCCAATAACTACAAAGATTGCATTCAAGAGTGTGTTTGTGATAGATCCGATATATACCATTCCCCTTATCGTCTGTTTGGTGCTTGCTCTTCGTTTGCATCGGAACCATCGGAAAAGGAAATTGTGGGCATGGCTGGGTATTGGAATCAGCTCAGTATACCTGATTTTTACGTTGATCGCAAAGTACAGCGCAGAGCAATACTTTTACCAACTTATAAAAAGCAAGAAAATCAGCTATTTGCACATGGAAACAAAGCCCACACCTTTTAATGCCGTATTGTGGGCAGCAACCATAGAAACCAAAGAGGGGTATTATATGGGATATCATTCGTTCTTTGATGCTGGAGATGCACCCTTGCAATACTTTCCTAAAAATGAGCACCTATTGTCGGTGTTTACAGATGAGAAAACAAAACAAAAGCTAATGGGCTTAACAGAGGGCTGGTATACTGTAGAACAAAATGGTGAAGTACTTTATTTAAACGACCTCAGATTTGGCACCCTCAGTGGATGGGAGGAGGGAGGTGCTTTTGTTTTTTCTTATGAAATAAAAGAAGAGGAAGGAAAATGGGTGGTCAAAGAAAGGAAAAAGCGGTTGAAACAACCGCCTTCTCAGATCTTAGGAAATTTATGGAGTAGAGTATGTGGAAACTATTGAGCGTTTTAATCCGAAATGTACAAAATAATGTTTTTTGATGTTATTTTGAGCAAGGCTTGTATGTAATTTTGGGCATAACTAAAATCGAATCTTATGCCACTTAGAATCTACCATTTTGTCTTGCTTTTACTTTCTTGTTATAGTTTTAGCCTTTTAGCCCAAGAAAGTGCCCCTGGCACTCTTATTAATAGTGAACCACTTTACCATTCAAAGCCCCAGGTTAAAGACATCGGGGAACCGGTCAGACGTAGCTGTGGCCAAGAACAAATTATGGCTGCCCTTGAAAAAAATGACCCGAATTTTAAAACCAAACGGGCACTCATCGAAAAACAGATACAGGATTGGATTAAACAGAATAGCCATAAAAAGGCCAAACAAGTTCTTAGTATACCAACAGTAGTTCATGTATTAAACAAAAATAATACAGACACTATTTCTGATGCCCAAATTCATGAACAGATTGCTATTCTCAATGAAGACTTCAGAAGGCTTAATCCAGATACATCCAACACTCCTTTACAGTTTGTTGGTGTTGCTGCTGATTGTGAAATTGAATTTTGCCTGGCCAATTTAGATCCAAATGGTAATCCAACCACGGGGATTACTCGAAGACAAACCAATGGTGTAGATGAGACAACATTTTATAGTACTTCTCAGGGGGGGCAAGATATATGGGATCCTGGCAGCTATCTTAATATTTATGTATTTGGTACGTTTGCTTTAGGATTTACCCAATTTCCTGGAGGACCAACTTATTCAGATGCCATTTGTATATCTCCCCGGTGTTTTGGAAATACAGACGATCCCCAATATAATTTGGGAAGAACAGCAACGCATGAAGTAGGCCATTGGCTTAACCTCGAACATGTTTGGGGTTCAAATTTCGGAGCTGGATGCAATAGTGATGACTTGGTAAGTGATACCCCATTGCAGTCAATATTTTCAGGTTTTTGCCCCACATCGCAGGTTTCATGTGGTTCAGATGATATGTATATGAACTATATGGACTATGTTGACGATTATTGCATGAATATTTTTACCCTTGGCCAGAAGGAAAGAATGTGGGCTACTATAAATACACAGCGTTCTTCTCTTTTACACTCTCAGGGTTGTGCAGGCATCTCGACATTAGATGCAGAATTTACGGTCAATAGCACGAATATCAATGTTGGTGGAAGCGTAAATTTTACTGACCAATCAACAGGAAGCCCCAATAGCTGGTCGTGGGACTTTGGAAACGGCCTTACTTCCATACAGCAAAATCCAAGTAATGTAACATATAATATGGCAGGCACATACACCGTATTTGTAACTGTGTCTGATGGCAGTTCTTCTGATCTAGAAACAAAAGCAGGATACATTACTGTAACCAGCACAACATCAGGCATCCCAGAACCACCCACTAAAGACAAACACCTCCTTTACATAACAGATATACTGGGCAGAACCAACCATCTAACACCCAATACTCTATTATTCTATATCTATGATGATGGTTCTGTGGAGAAAAGGATACAGCAGGAGAGATAAGCCCTCTGCAAACAGGGGTTTTTTCTATTTGGGTATTCCTAAAGTCTAAAGCACTTATTCAACTGTGTTTATTTTAAGTATTTTCCTGAAATTAATTCCTGTTGTATATCTTAAAAGGTGAGGTTTTTGCTTTAAGTAAAATCAAAACATGCTTTTTCCAGTTTCAATCCCCTTCTTCTCTGCAATATTCATTTTATAGGTCAAGGTGATCTCATGGGTATTTAAACCGCTTATATACTTACCAATCTCTGAGGTGGTGATGTCATAGCTATAACCAACCATGAAACGCTGGTGCTCAAATGCCAATAATGCAGCATAACCATCATTTTTCCTATACCATGACCCAAATATTATTTTAGCACTTTCACTCATGTTATAATCAATATACAAACCGGCAGCAAAGTCCTCTGCTCCGCCTTGAGTGCTTACACTAAAGTTTGGAGAGAAGTCTATTTGGTTTGCGCCTAACACCTTAAAGCCAGCTTGAAATGACACCTTTTTTGGCAACTTTCCTGATCCACCCACCATGGTTTCATTGGGTTCATTGAGGTGATAACCGGAAACTCCGGCATAGAGATTCATCCTACTGGCAAATTGTCTTGAGGAGTTAAAAAACCACATCATGCCAAAACCGACATCAGGATAACCAACATTTTCACTGGCAATATTTGCATTGGTTGGATTGGAAGCGTCAAAACTTCCCATAACATATTGATCGTCAAAGTTTAGGTTGGATGCATCAATAGATTTTTGAATATACCCACCCATCAATGACAAGCTCATAAAACCTGCATCAGATAATTTAAGGGTATAGCCTAGTGCCAGTGAATAATCCATTGTACTGAAAATCGCTGACTTGTCGTTCATTGTGTTAATTCCTATATCTAATTTTTGCTTTCCTTCTTTCATATAAAGCGGATAAAGTAATGTGAAGGAGCCAGTACTATAGCCTTCGTCAACGATACCCCATTGACTGCGGTAGTTTAAAATAGCTTTCAGATGGGTATTCATTCCCATAATTGCTGGATTAACCTTTAAAGGACTGGCATAAAACGATTGTGTAATCCTGGCATCTTGCGCATTCAAATTGCAGGTGAACAGTGCAACCATTACCATAATTCCAATACCCTTTAAATTGTAAACATTCTTTCGCATAGCATGAGTCGTTATAATTCGCTCCCTAAGAGCCTTATCTAATTAAATTAATGAGTCCGTTTGTATTTACGGGATCTCCATTAGTCATGGTTCCTTTAATAACGTATACATAAGCACCTTCCGGCATTATTTCCCCAGATATCTGATGACTTCCATTCCATCCACTACCCATATCGTTGGAGGAGAACACTGTTTCAGCCCAACGATTGAATATCCAGAACTCAAAGTCATCAATTCCTTCACCTCTGACGAAAAGTATATTGTTTGTAGTTTCACCTGGTGTAAATGCATTGGGCACCCAGAAAGAAGGACTTATAACTGTTAGCGTTAAAGTGTCCGTATTAACACAACCATAAATATCGATAACTTCGACAGAATAGATGGTCATCTCGCTGGGCCCTGCAATTGGATTATAAATTCCAGCATTGTCCAATCCTGTAGTTGGAAACCACGTATATTGAACGCCACCGGTAGCTACCAATTGTGTACTTGACCCTATAGTTATGGAGTCGTCAAGACCAGCATTGGCATCAGGAAGAGGATGCACGATAACCAATACATCATCTGTAATAGTAGCACAACCCTCATAACTTACCGTAACTGTATAAAGTGTTGTACTATCAGGGCCTGCAATTGGATGTGGTGTAACTGCAGAATTCAGGCTGGCCGCAGGAAACCATACGTAAGTTTGGCCCTGAAGTAACCCCATGCCTAGCTGGACCGAATCGCCAAAGCATATTTCAGCATCTGCCCCTGCATCCACAAGTGCAGAAATCATCATGGTTACGGTGACGGAATCCATGTTCACACATGAATTGCTGTCAATCACTGTAACAATATATTCGGTTATAGCAGCAATTGGACTGGCACTTGGATTTGACAAAGAGCTATTAGTTAATGTATTGTCAGGTGCATTCCAAGTATAGATATTTCCAGCTACAGTAGAGCTCCCTATTTGGACGCTTGTATTTGCACATATAGTAGTATCTGGTCCAGCATCTGCTAGTGGCAATTCATTAACAGAAATATTCTGCATAATGGTATTGACACAACTTTGGTTGGAAATTGTTAATGTAACGGTTTTTGTACCTCCGCTGCTGTAAACCACACCCATAGGATTTTCTGCATAGGAAGTAACAGGGAAAGCATCTTGGCCAAAGTCCCATGAGTAAGACAATAGCGTATCAGAACTTCCGGTATTGGTGAAATCCACACCCACTCCGGCGCATTGCGGTGCTGTAGAGCTAAAGCTGGATGCAGGCGTTTCACTGATATTGATATTCTGCACAATTGTATCAGGGCACGTTCCATCTGTCACAACGAATGTAATTGATTTGGTTCCTGATGCTGCATACGTAGCTGTAGGATTCTGTTGCGTTGAACTGCCAGGTGTGGCACCGCTTCCAAAGTCCCAGAAAAAGGTTACCCCACTAGAAGTGCCGGTATTTGTAAAGTCAACAGTCGCACCAGTACACTGTGGAGCAGTCGAAGTAAAATCTGCTTTTGCCATTAATACTTCAAGGCCTACCGATGTAGTCGGCTCAGTAGAGATGAAAGTATCAACAAACGATGATCCATCATTGCCTTGATTTCCATCTTCAGTACCGCCACCGCCTTGCCCCTCGTTTCCAGCAACTACGCTTGGAAAAATCAAACTGCTAAATTGGTTCTCATAAAACGTCTTTAATATACCACCGCCACCGCTGCCACCACCGTCATCATCCCCGCAACAACCATCGCCTCCATCACCGCCATTGGCTGTAAGGGTAGAATAGTTAATATCAACATTATAACCAGCTATTAAAATTGTTCCACCTGATCCACCTCCACCACCGGTTTCGCCTTGCTCTGCATTTGCACCATCCATAAATATATCGGCGGAGTTCATCTCGATAACTTTCCCTGTCAATGAAAGCGCTCCTCCACCGTTGCCACCGGTTCCCAGCTTGCTAATTGAATCAGAAAGTCCACCTGATCCCATATCAACAGCCATAGAAACTGAGTTTCCATAGGTGATGCCGCCGGTTCCTATTGAATCTCCACCATCTGAGCCACCATCACCACCAATACCACCATATCCACCGCCACCAGCTCCAGCTTCTAATGTTCCACCTCCGCCACCTGGCCCATTGCCATTGCTTCCTGATATAGCTCCACTATATCCAGCTCCGACTCCATCAATGGTGCCATTTATAATTATTTTACGGGCATTTATTTTGAGAGAATCACCCAAAAGGTTAAATACTGTGGCACCACTATGTACCTCAAACCAATCATAATTTTGGACACCACCAAGAATATCATTTGAAGATCCCATCAATTTATAAGCGTTAGGAAAAACCGAACCAAAATCAGACTGATCATTTGCATTTGGATTCCCATAAAACATCCAAAGTGTTGTTGTTCCACTATCAGGAATTAAAGGAACCCTCAACCAGATTTCTGTACTATCGGTATTCAAATACCGCTCTATCCAAAAGGCTACAAAATTATTTCCATCACAACCAGTTGAGAACCTGATATCACTACCATCCGTATTCATTTTTCCCTGAGTAATGAGGGTTGCAGTATTTACCCTGACCAACACTTGATAATTACTTAGATCACTTCCTGAATTCTCTGTGACAGTAATTTGATTCCTGTAGTTCCATTGGTGAAATTGAGCTTCAGATGATGAGAAAATTAGTATGCCAAGTAGTAAAAGAAAGTGCTTAAAACTTCTTGGTTTATAGATTGATGTTCCAGTTTTTAGCATACTGATTTAATGTTAATAGATAACTTGTTGCGATGGTATCTTTCCTAAGATAGAAAAGTCTTCAATTTAGCTAATACCATCAATTAAGCTAATATAAAAAATAAAAAGATCTAATCTCAAAAAACCCACTTTAATTTTTTTTCTTTCTGGCAAAATCATGAATGTAAAGCAAATTAAATTCAGCGAAAACCAGAAAAATAAATAAAATGTACATTAGAGGTTATCTAATTGCAGAAGATATTGAACAAAATAATTTTATATATATTTGGGGATGCAAAAGGTATTTTCCCTAAGCCTGCTCCTCTTCATTTCATTATTTGTTTTTGCGCAAACATATGTTCCTTCAGGTGTAGATACCATTACGGACTATGGGAACTACCACCCCCAGATTGAAATCGCCAATGATAATAACCCCATTTTGCTTTGGACCGATCAATTAACAAAAAGTGTTTTTACTGCTAAATACAATGGTACAGACTTCAATACGCCTGTACAGCTTAATCCTGTGGGGCTACAAGTACAGTCTTATAATTGGAGTGGAGCAGACCTGGCAATATGGGGAGACAATGTGTATGTTGTCTTTAGGTCACATGGGTATGAAACCGGCCATGTTTACCTGGTCAAGTCAATTGACAATGGCAATACATTCGGTGATACGATCCGAGTAGATCATCTTGCCACAGGGTTTGGACAATATCCAGATGTTGCAGTATTTAATGATACGGTTTTTGTTACTTTCATGGACCATAATTCATCAGGGTTGAATCCACAATATGTTGTTTCGCGCTCATTGGATGGAGGTGCGACGTTTCAAAGTGAGGTGGTGGCCGGTGAAATTATTGGAGATGAAGCCTGTGATTGTTGCCAACCTGAAATTGTGGTAAATGAACAATCTGTAATCCTGTTCTTCAGAAATAACAATACCAGCATAAGGGATATTAAAGCTACCGTTTCATATGATAGAGGGGCCACTTTTACAAGCTGGTTTTCGGTAGATGATCATCAGTGGTACCTGAACTCATGCCCAAGTACCGGCCCAGATGCAATGGGCACGGAGGACAATAGAGTCCTGACTTCTTATAGAACTTATGAGAACAATGTAGCTACTGTATTTCTCAATGAGTATGATATTACACAGAATCTTTCGTTGACCCTGAAGCAGATTTCCTCAGGCATCAGTCCTAATCCAAACTATCCACAAATTGCCTATCAAAATGGAAATTTAGGCATGGTTTGGGAGGGTTTAGGGCAGAGCGTGGATGTCTTCTTTATTGCGTCCAATACAGGGATCAGTGGTCTAGATACTGTCAACACCCTGAACTTAACAAATACTATTGGACCGCAATCTAAGCCTGATATTGTATTTGACGGCAGCCAATTTCATATTGTGTATGCAAATGGTTTTAATCTTGAATATTTGCAGGTCTCAGAACTAGTCAGCATTTCTGATAGCAAGCCTGACAATATGAACTTCGGAATCTTTCCAAACCCTTCCACAGGCATAATACATTTTGATGGAATGTTAAGCAGGTTAGAGGTTTATGATATCTATGGTAATTTAATAGGCACATTCTCTAATAAAACCATCGATATCTCTGGGGCAGCCAGTGGAATTTATTTTCTCAAGGCTACTGATGAACAAGGAAGATCATGGTCAAGGAAGTTAGTGAAACATTAGTGTGCCTGCTTTTTCCGCCAATTTGATGAATGGGTCTTACACTAGATAAGCTTGCATTTTATTAAATAATTAATATTACCTTTGCATTCCTAAAATTTAACCCAAATAAGGGCAATATTTCTCAAGATATAACAAACATTATGGCAAATCATAAGTCGTCAATAAAGAGAATCAGGTCAAATGAAGCCAAAAGAGTGTTGAACAAGTACCAGGCTAAAACGACAAGAAATGCAGTTTCGGCACTTAGAAAAAATACCAATAAGAAGGAAGCTGCGGATGAGATGAAAAGAGTTAGCTCACTACTTGACAAGCTTGCTAAGCGAAATATTATTCATAAAAATAAAGCAGCTAACATTAAGTCAAGCTTGCAAAAACAAGTATCCAACCTTAAATAAGTTGAATTTGACCTCTTATAATTATTTTTAAGATGAAAAGTCTTTCCATGAGGAAAGGCTTTTTTTTATTTCTTTTTTTGATCTTTATCTATGAGCAGTACACAACATAAGCTAACGATAAAAACATGGGCTCCAGCTGATCGTCCAAGAGAAAAGCTGTTGCTTAAAGGAAGGGTTTCCTTGAGTGATGCAGAATTGGTGGCAATCCTCATTGGGTCAGGCATAAGAAATAAATCGGCCGTTGAATTGTCGAGGGAAATACTGGGCAGTGTGAGCAATAACCTAAATGAATTGGCCAAGTTATCAGTAAAAGATCTAAGCAAATTCAATGGAATAGGGGAGGCAAAAGCCATTAGCATAGCAGCAGCGTTGGAATTGGGAAGAAGAAGAAGGGAAACGGCGATATTAAAAAGAAAAATGGTAGGCTCGAGCAATGATGTTTTTGAATTATTTGGTCCGAGACTGGAAGACCTGGATCATGAAGAGTTCTGGATATTGCTGCTCAATAGGGCAAATTTGGTTATTGGCAAATATGAAATAAGCAAAGGAGGGGTGAGTGGCACTGTGGCTGATTCAAAAATCATCTTTAAAACGGCGATAGAAAATCTGGCTTCTGCGATTATTTTATGTCATAATCACCCCTCAGGAAATTTAAAACCCAGTACTGCTGATTTAAAGCTTACAGATAAATTAAAAAAGGCAGGCCAGCTGATGGAGATCCCTGTGCTGGATCATATCATTATTTCTGAAAACGGCTATTTTAGTATGGCAGATGAAGGTTTGATATAAAATTCATACAATATCTTATTGCCATATCGTTCTAATAGCTAATTTCGCACATGATAAAAATTCTCACCATTATCGGAGCCAGGCCTCAGTTTATCAAAGCTGCTGCCATCAGCAGGGCGATTAATCTGGCATTTTCTGATAGGATCAAGGAAAAGCTACTGCATACTGGTCAGCATTACGACAACAATATGTCGGGGATCTTTTTTGATGAAATGAAAATCCCTAAGCCTGACTATAACCTGAAGGTAGGTTCCGGATCACACGGAAAACAAACAGCGGCTATGATAGATGGCCTTGAGAAGGTCTTTTTAAAAGAAAAGCCTAATGGTGTTGTGGTCTATGGAGACACAAACTCAACTTTGGCAGCAGCCGTGGCAGCATCAAAACTGCATATTCCGATCATACATATTGAAGCTGGATTGCGAAGTTTTAATAAGAAGATGCCTGAAGAGATCAACAGGATCTTATGTGATCATGTTTCAACCTTATTGTTTACACCTACGGAAGCTGGATATTATAATTTAATTGGAGAGGGGTTTAGAGAGGGCAATGAGCAGCCATTCACAGCTGATAATCCTAAATTTTATCATTGTGGAGATGTTATGTATGATAATTGTCTTCACTTTTCAAGGTTAGCTGAAGCAGGCTCTTCTCTCCTTGATGATAATGGAATAAAAAATGGCAAGTTTGTCCTGGTGACAATCCATCGTGACAATAATACTGATGAACCTAAACGCCTTACTTCATTGTTTCGTGCGATAGATACAATATCAAAAGAAAATGAGATGCAAATTGTTCTCCCATTGCATCCTAGAACATCCAAGCTGTTAAAGAAGAATTTAGATAAAACTGTTTATAAATCTATAGTAGGAAATGAGCTGATAAAACTAATACCTGCTGTTTCATATCTGGATATGATTGCTTTGGAAAAGGGTGCCAGCCTGATCATGACAGACTCTGGTGGTGTTCAGAAAGAAGCTTACTTCTTTAAAAAGCCCTGCATTATTTTTCGAGCTCAAACCGAATGGGTAGAGCTGGTGGAAAATGGCAATGCGATTTTGGTTGACGCTGATTATGACAGAATAATCGAGGGCTATAATACCCTAATGGCCAAAACTGATTTTACTTATCCTGCGTTGTTTGGTGATGGAAAATCAGCGATGTTTATCTGTGAGGAAATTGTCAAAAACCTGTCGTTAAATTAATGCGTTTATGACCCTTCTCAGGTCTCAGCAAATGGTAACAGTTTATTGCAACGAAATTACTTCCAGGGTATCATTTACCTTTAACCTTATTTTTAATAGAATTCTTGGTGTTGAGGTTTCTGTTATCAGTGATCAACAGAACTTTGAGAATGTCAAGGGACCAAAGTTTGTGTATGGCGATAATGCAGATGATGGAGTACTGATTCTGAAACCATTTGGCCTTTTGAGTTCTGAAGGCATTAATGAACAAAGTTTATTTGTGGAGGAATATGAAGGAACTCCCTGTTTCTTTGGTGTAGAAGTGCCTTCTGCAATGCCTTTTGATCCATTTTCTGCTTCATTTTATCTGGTTTCCAGATATGAGGAGTACTTGCCACATAAGAAAGATTCAAAAGGCAGATTTGAGGCCAGTCAAAGTGTAGCTTTTCAAAATGGGTTCTTGAGGAAGCCAATTGTTCAGATATGGGCATTGAAAATAGCGAAGATTATAAAATCCAGGTTTTCTGAGTTTAATTATTTCCCTCCTGATTTTTCTTTTATCAACACCATAGATATTGATAATGCGTTTGCCTATAAGGGAAAAGGTTTATGGAGATCTTTGGGTGGCATGGCTAAGGATGTAGTAACTTTCAAAGCTAATGAATTCTTTATGCGTTTAAGCGTCCTGGTTTTTGGTGCAGATGATCCTTATGATACCTATAAAATGATGGGACAGCTGGCTAAAGAATCTAAGGTGGAGACAATATGCTTCCTGCTTCAGGGGAATTATGGCAAGTATGATAAAAACTTAAAGCACACAAATCACCATCAGATCTCCACCATAAAAAACTTAGCTGAATTTTCCGACATCGGTATTCACCCTTCTTTTGCTTCTAATAAAAATCATAAGCTCTTGGCTGCTGAGAAGAGGCGACTTGAAGATATTGTTCAGCTTTCAATTACAAAAAGCAGGCAGCATTACCTGATCATGTCATTTCCGGAAACTTACCAGCATCTGATAGAAAATGGTATTACAGATGATTATTCTATGGGTTATGTTGGTGAGCCTGGTTTCAGGGCAGGAATAAGCATCCCATTCCCTTTTTATAATTTGCTAGATGAAAAAGAAACAGCATTGATGGTACATCCTTTTGCATTTATGGACAGGGGTTTGAAAGATTATTTGAATCTCAGTCCATTAGAGGCGAAAGAAATAATAAATGAGGTGATGCTAGAGGTAAAAGCACTTGGAGGACAGCTATGCTCAGTTTGGCACAATGAGTCTCTAAATGAAAAGGGTGAATGGTATGGTTGGTTGGCTGTTTACAGGTACTTAGTCGCCACTTCCTGATAAAATCTGAAGCGGTTTATTGATTGGGTTTTTTTGGATTCTGCTTTTCTGAACCATCATATCGGTCATTTAATATTGAAGGACTAATATTTTGTCCATTGAGATGGCCATTGTTTTCCCCATTTCTTTTTATCCTATTTTGTACCAAAACTTTCTTTCCATTGGGTTTTTGGGTTACAATTGCTTTATCGCTAACATTGGTCTCTTTTAGGAAATTTAAACGATCTGCTGTAGCTTTTACAACCATCGCATATTCCTCGTCATTTAACTTAACTCCGAAGTCTGTCATTTCCTGGCCAGAAACAATTCGCAACATTCCTTTGGAACGCATTTTTAACCAACTCCATGTATCTGCACGATTGACATAAAGCTCTGACATGTTGTTAAATTTTATGGTTTTGGATTTTCCAGTGAACAGCCCATAGCTTCGATTTACGTCTAAGGCATTGCCTTGAAAACGGATCAGCTCCTCACCAAAATGATGCCAGAGCCAAAACTTTACGAATATTACTAGTGCAATACAACCTATGCATAGAACTACAGAACTTGCTACAGTTAAATTAATTGTGGAGTTGGAGATTAAAACAGCAAACGCTACCTGGATTAGAAAGGCCATGCTCAGTAATAAGGTGAGCGAATTATTGCCAAGAAAGAAAGGGTTTGATTTAATGCAAATGCGAAGATATTCAACCTTCTCAGAAACACTTATCCTGGTAATAATTGCTTCATCGCTTCCTTTCCTCTCTAACAATTGTTCCATATTTCCTTCGCTAAATCCAAGAGTTAACTTGGCTCATTATTCAATTGCAAAATTACGACGACAAGCTGTTTTGTCTATTATAATATTAAAAAGTTATTAACATCTCAATTTTAAAATCTATGATCATCAAAAAACTAAAAAAGCTGCTAGTTGCTCTTTAGAGCATTGATCACTAAAGCTCAGGTTTTCAGGTGGTTAGTCTAATTAAATTTGAGATAAATTGAAGAACATTAATTTTCCCCAAATATTATTCTATACTAATGCCATATGAGGCCAACATTTTATTAAAGATGGCTGTATTCTGATATATGCCAGAGAAAATTTCAGCTCCGGGGCCGAAAGCAAATACAGGTACCATGGTGGCAGTATGGTAATCTGTAGTAAAAGCACCATCGACAGTTCCTGCGGCACGATCTCCGCCATTGATTGCATATCCGCCGGTCTCATGGTCAGCGGTGATGATAACCAGTGTTTCTCCATTTTTTTCGGCAAAGTCAAGAACCGCCCCAATTGTATTATCAAAATCGATCATCTCGCTAATAATGTAATCTGATTCATTGGCGTGTCCCCCCCAATCAATTTGTGAGCCCTCTACCATCAGGAAAAACCCTTTATCACCCATGACTAAAAGATTGATGGCGGCCTTCGTTGCCCTGGTTAGAACATCTCCCCTTCCTTCAGACATTTTTACAGGATGATCATCAGCAATAAATCCGGCGAGTTTTCCATCCCCAACCGCTTCAACTTCTTCAATTCCCGTTGCGATATGATATCCCTTCTCTTCTAGTTGTTTTAAGAGGTTTTGCTGGTCTTCTCTTTGGGTAAAATGAGTTTTTCCCCCTCCTATAAATACATCAATATCTGTATTTAAAAAGTCTGCTGCAATTTCCTGGTCCATAAACCTGCTTTTCTGATGTGCAATAAAAGAGGCTGGAGTGGCATGAGTGATAGATGCAGTGGCAACCAATCCAGTGGCAATATTATGGGTTTCAACGATTTCAATGATGTTTTTTAATGGTAATGTATCTGTACCTACACCGATAGCTCCATTATAGGTTTTAACGCCTGTGGAAAAGGCCGTTGCGCCTGCAGCCGAATCAGTAATAATATTATCGGCAGATTCGGTTTTAGATAATCCAATAATGGGACATCGTTCCAGGTTCAAATTGTCTTTTTTTGCGATCATGCCAGCAGTTATCTGGGTTAATCCCATCCCATCACCAATCATAAAAATGATATTTTTTGGCTTAACCTTTGGTTGCTGCTCAGGCGTTTCAATAGTATTTTCAGGCTCTTCACTTTTTACATCCTGATTGCAGGAGCCAAACCCATATGAGCCGACAATTAATAGTAAATAAATTGATTTCATTATACGATCACTTTTTTTGTTAGAATAAAAATGATACCAATACATAGCAACAAGCTGACCAAAACATTGGCCAGTGCATAATAATGGTTTCCAGATTTGATGAGCTCAATTGTTTCATAGCTGAATGTTGAGAATGTGCTAAATCCACCACAAAATCCAAGTACTAACAATGATTCCAGCATTTTGTTATCAAACAGCCTTTCTTTATACCAGATCAAGAAAATGCCAAGGGCAACGCACGCCAAGATATTTGAGGCTAAGGTGCCAATGGGGAATAAAGACTTATTATAGCCCATGGATAAATAAGATACTCCATATCTTGCCAGGCTACCAAGTCCGCCCCCAATAAAAACGGCTATTATGTTAGTCATCGCTCTTTAATAAATGAAGTTTCCCATTGGTTTTAATAAATAAATTCCAGAAAAGCATTCCTATTAATATTCCTAAACAGGCTCCGGCTAGTATATCTGCAGGATAATGTACCCCAAGGTAAATTCTGCTGTACGAAACTAGGCCTGCCCAAAATATCAGTGCGTAAAGATAGGCTCTCTGTTTCATCAATAAAATTAAAAATGTTGCCAGTGCAAAAGTGTTACTTGCATGGGAAGATAAAAACCCATATTTCCCTCCGCAATTTCCAAGTAAATGTATGAAATCATCCAAATCTGGATTATGACAAGGCCGTAATCTTTCAAATAAATTTTTGAACAGGTGTACTGAGATTTGATCGCTTGAAGTGATCAACAAAACAATAAACGGTACAACGATCAACATACTTTTTATTTGATGTTTTTTTATAACGAGCAGCAGAAGAATCACATATAGCGGAATCCATGTAAATTTCCCACTGATTATAACCATGATAGGATCCAGCGCTTCTAAATGAAGGCTATTTAACAATAGAAATAGCCAGGTATCAAATGAAACCAATATATCATTCATATTCGCATATATTTAAATGTTCCCACAGCAGGTCTTTCAGGCCAATTAAACCAGTATTGGTAATAGCAGAAATAAAAATGTAAGGGATATCTGGCAGGTCAAGCTCAATTTCCGCTGTCAGCTCTTCGTCAAGCAGATCTGATTTGCTTATTGCTAAAACCCTGTTCTTGTCCAATAATTCGGGATTGTAAAGCTTAAGCTCATCTAAAAGAATTTCAAACTCTTTTCTAATATCATCGCTGTCTGCAGGTATTAGGAATAACAACACGGAATTTCGCTCAATATGTCTCAGGAACCTGATTCCAAGACCCTTGCCCTTATGCGCACCTTCAATAATTCCTGGGATATCCGCCATTACAAATGATTTGCTATCTCGATATGAAACGATGCCCAAATTGGGTTCGAGTGTTGTAAAAGGATAATTGGCGATCTCTGGTTTTGCTGCAGATACTACAGAAAGCAAGGTAGACTTTCCTGCATTTGGGAATCCAACCAATCCAACATCTGCAAGTACTTTCAGCTCCATGATTTTCCAGAATTCCTGTCCCTTTTCTCCGGGTTGTGCATACCTTGGTGCCCTATTCGTTGCGGATTTAAAATGGTCATTACCCAAACCCCCTTTACCTCCTGCGACCAGAATGGCTGTTTGCCCATGTTCCGTAATTTCATGTTCTTGTTCTCCTGAATCAGCATCCTTCGTTATGGTACCCAGGGGGACTTCGATAATTTTTGATTTACCATTAGCTCCATGCTTTAGCTGAGAGCCTCCTGGTGCACCTGGTTTCGCAATGATGTGTCTTTTATATTTTAAATGCAGAAGGGTCCACAGCTGCTGGTTCCCTTTTATGATGATGTCTCCTCCATTTCCGCCATCACCTCCATCCGGGCCACCTTTTGAATTGAGCCTGTCGCGGAAGAAGTGCTTTGAACCGGCTCCACCTTTCCCTGACCTGCAGCAGATCTTAACATAATCAACAAAGTTGGAGGAGGACATTATTAAAATATAAGATCGATCTGGCTGCAGAGCCGATTAAAAATATCATCAATCGAGCCAATTCCTTCAATTGCCCGGAACTTGCCTTGCAGTGAATAGTAATCCTTTATCGGTGCAGTTTTATTTTGGTATTCATTGATCCTGTTTTGGATAATTGCTTCATCCTGATCATCAGGCCTTCCGGAGTTCTTGCCACGATTTAAAAGTCTTTTGATAAGCTCACTCTCAGATACTTCCAAAGCCAGCATAATGGTAATGGGATGCCCAAGTTCTTCCAGAAGTGCATCCAATGCCTCTGCCTGGGCCGTTGTTCTTGGAAATCCGTCAAAAATAAACCCCTTAGCACTTGCATTGGCTTCTAGCTTAGATTTAATCATGGCAATAACCACTTCATCTGGTACAAGCTCACCAAGGTCCATCACTTCTTTAGCTTTTAATCCCAATTCTGTTCCCTCCGCAATTTCACTTCTCAAAATATCTCCTGTAGAAAGATGGATGAGCTGGTATTTTTCAATCAATTTCTCAGATTGCGTTCCTTTTCCTGCCCCAGGCGGACCGAATAGAATTAGATTAAACATAATATTTTGCTTTTTATTAAATGATTAATCGCTTACAAGCGAATAGATACTTTCCAGATTTCTTCCCAATCCATCATAATCCAATCCATATCCAACGAGAAAATCATTGGGTACTTTGAGAGCTATGTAGTCTATTTTTATATTCTTGTCATATGCATCAGGCTTATAAAGCAATGTGGCAATCTTTATGTCTTTTGGGTTATAAGCTGATAGCTGATTTACCAAAGCAACGATGGTGTTTCCTGTATCAACGATATCCTCAATTATTACCACTACGCGGTTTTTTATATCACCGTCCAATCCTACAAGTGTTTTTACATCTCCCGTACTAGAAGTTCCTTGGTATGAAGCAAGCTTAATAAAAGAGATACCACAATCAATATTGATCTTTTTTAGCAGGTCTGCAGCAAAAATGAACGAGCCATTTAGCACACAGATGAACAAAGGGTTTTGGCCTTTTAGGTCATGGTTGATCTTTTTTGCGAGTATATGGACTTGCTTGAGGATCTTCTCATGAGGAATAGAAATCTCAAATACTTTATCTTTTACTGTTATCTGTTTCATTTAATTGGGTCAGAAATAGAAATTTGTGAAAATGTCCTGCGAAAATAAGAATTTATACTAAAGGTATTACTTCATCCATGTCCTATAAATGTAGAAAAACTCTAAATTTGCAAAAGAAAAATATATGCAGATACAATTATGACACCTATAGTAAGTATAATAATGGGAAGCACATCAGATATGCCGGTGATGCAAGAAGCAGCTAAGGTATTGGATGAGCTGGAGATACCTTTTGAGATCAATGCCTTGTCGGCCCACAGAACCCCTGAGAAGGTTATGGAATTCGCAAGTGCAGCGCGTGACAATGGGATAAGAGTAATTATTGCTGGTGCTGGAGGAGCTGCCCATTTACCAGGTGTTGTTGCAGCATTTACTACTTTGCCGGTAATTGGAGTACCATGCCGTTCTTCAATCTCTCTTGATGGTTGGGACTCGGTTCTGTCTATCTTGCAGATGCCTCCGGGTATTCCGGTTGCTACAGTTGGGCTGGATGGTGCCAGGAATGCGGGCATATTGGCTGCCCAGATACTGGGTGGTTCTGATGAAAGTATTCACCAGAGAATGGTTGATTTTAAGAATAATTTAAAAACAAAGATCACAAAAGCTAATGAAGACCTTAAGAAATTTGAATTTAAATTTAGGGTTTAATAAAGTTGGTCGGAAATTAATGCTTTTTCTCATATCGTTAAATACCAGAAAGATTAACCATCGTATAACTCACATGCATGTTATATCCTGGACTCGTCTTCACTACTTGTTTATTGGTCTTTTTGTTTTTAAACGAAAAGCATTCCCATCTTAATTCTGGAGTCGTTTTAGGGAGGCAATGCACGTCGATAGAACCCCTTTAGGCTTAATAATATCTAATGGAACAGGTCATAAATAAAAATATAGATGCAAAATTGAAAAAAATGTTATTCCTATTGGCATTTGCCGAGGGGGCATCAGTAATGGCTCTAGAGATCCTTGTTGCGAAGATGGTGGCTCCGCTTTACGGTGCATCACTTTACGTCTGGGCCTCAATTATTGGTGTCACGCTGTCTGCTCTGGCAATTGGATATTTTATTGGAGGCAGAATATCTGAAAAACACAGTAGAGTTCATACTCTGCTGCTACTTCTCTTTGCCGTATCACTTCTCATGGCTCTGTTACCTGCTGTTGCTCCAGGTATTATATCCTCAATGACAAATTATTCAATTAGGTCTGCATCCTTACTCGCTTCACTTATATTGGCCGGTTTGCCAATGCTTCTTTTGGGAATGACACCACCATTGATAATTAGCATATTGACAAATGCAGTAGAGGATTCTGGCAAGACTGCTGGAAGAATTTATGCAGTA
>DTSC01000028.1 GCA_012965625.1 Flavobacteriales bacterium
GATTATTATAGATGGTATCAGCATCACTCAAAAACAATGAAACAGGCTTGATAAGTATAATCCCTAAAAATAATGTGATAATAAAATTTTGTCGGAGCAAGTCGTCCTTAGCAGGCATTAAATATCTAAAAAGCACAACTATAAAAAGAGGAATATAAGTATTCATAGCACCGTTACTATTCACGATACATGACATTATAGCAAGAACTCCCGAAAGGACTAGAATTGTGTTTTTGTGATTCTTTTGAGTAATAAACCCTAGAATTACTGGCCCTGCCGTTATAGCTGCAATAGGAATTAAGAATAGATAATGCCTGGGATCACTATGCATAGGAATGTAATGTTTGAAAGAGGTTGACATAAAATTGGCAGAGAGATAAGCAAGTAAAGTTATTAAAGGGAAAAAAGCAGCTTCGTCGCTAATTGATACAAGCCTTTTAAAATTTATAGAACAAATTGCAGGAACTGAGAAAACAAGCCCCATTATCATATGTGTTTTGGTGAAAAGTAATGGCAGGCCAATGGTAATTCGTTCTAAAAGTTTTAATAATGAATGTTGTTCATAACTGCTTATATTGTAGAAATTACTGGTATCAATAGCTATAATGCGCTGCAGATAGTTTCCTGTAAAACCCTTGATTACTAACAGATAAAAACCTATCAGAACCCCCAAAAATAAGGAGGATAAAATCCAAAATTGTATGTGTTTCTTTTGCAAAATATCAGATAATAACACAAACAAGCATATAGGCATAAGTAATAAAATTGCAGCTTTTGAAACAATGCCAAACAGCACAAACAATGAAAAAACCAAGGCATAAATAAAATCTTTGCTATTATTGTTTTTATACCGGTGAAAATAAATTGTTGCAACCAACCCAATACCTGCAAATGCCACATAAATATCCGGCATAAGCTTGTCGGAATAATATAAAGTCCATGGATTAAGAAAGAATAATGCCATAATAAAAATAAAAATCTCAGGGGAGAGGTTTTTAGATGCTTTATAAACAATAAACATTGTAAGGATTGATACTAAAAGAGGAGGAATAGAAGATGCAAGATCAGATATGCCAAAAAGATAATATGAAAAGGCAGTAAAAAACAGAATTGTCCAACGATATGTGAAGTGATAATCGTTTAACAGGAAATTCCCCTCCAATATTGATGCAGAAAGCCTTGCATACATTAGATCATCATAACCAAAGTGGCCATGAAATGCAGCAAAATGGTTGGTTAATAACAAGCCAATACACAAAAACAAAATAACTAAATTCGAATTTCCTTTAAGTATCTTATGCATGGTTTAGAAGTAAGGAGAAGGCATGATGAAACCAACGACCAATCTATAAAGTTGTCTTAAATTGGTCTAGAAATCGTCTATCATTCTCAAAGAAGAGCCTGATATCATCAATTTGATATTTTAGCATTGCAGGTCTTTCGATTCCAAGCCCAAAAGCATAACCGGTATATTTTGTACTATCGATATTGCAATTATCTAAAACTGCAGGATCAACCATGCCACAACCCAGAATCTCCACCCAACCACTATGTTTACATACAGAGCATCCATTCCCCTTGCATATTAAGCAGGAGATGTCCATTTCTGCCGATGGTTCTGTAAATGGAAAATAGGAAGGCCGAAAACGAATCTTTGTATTATCTCCAAACAGAGCTTGTGCAAAATAATATAGTGTTTGTTTCAAGTCTGCAAATGAAACTTCAAGATCTATATAAAGGCCTTCGATCTGATGAAAAATACAATGCGAACGGGCAGAAATAGTCTCATTTCTGTATACCCTGCCAGGGCAAATGATTCTAATTGGAGGATCAGAACTTTCCATGACTCTGATTTGTTGAGGAGACGTATGTGTTCTTAAAAGAATGTCTGGATTAGTTTGAATAAAGAAAGTATCCTGCATATCTCTTGCAGGATGATATTCCGGTATATTTAAGGCGGTAAAATTGTGCCAATCACTTTCAATTTCAGGACCCTCGGATATCACAAAACCAATTCTTTCAAGAATACCGCACATTTCAGCACGAATAAGTGAAATTGGATGCCTGGATCCATTTGGAAAAGAAACACCAGGCATACTTAGATCGATATTCTTTTTTTCCCTACTGGAGCTTTTTGCCAAAGAATTATTAAGACCAGCAAATTTGGATTCAGCCCTTTCTTTTATATTATTTATTAATTGACCAAATTCTTTTCTGTTTTTTTGATTGGCATCTTTAAGTTTAGTGAAAAGCCCCCTTATAATACCCTTTTTTCCCAAAAACTTTATCCGAAATTCTTCAAGCTCAGAAGAATTGCTAGCTGAAAAAGAACTAATTTCTTTTAGTAAGCCATCAAGTTCTTTTTTTTCCATAAGTTATTTAACTGCTTTTAAATTGATTTCAATTGGTGTATTTGGGATGGTCCGGCTTGTAGGCACACCTGCAATTTTATCAATGATATCTAGGCCTTCTATAACCTCACCAAAAACGGTATAATCACCATCTAAATGTGGTGTTCCCCCAATAGTGGTATAAGCATCTCGCTGCTGTTTGGTAAATTTTTGTTTCTTTCTTGGTTCCATAGCATTTAGGTCATTTTCTGTATGAATCCTGCCCTGTACTATATAAAACTGCGAGCCAGAAGATTCTTTTTTAGGATTTACTTGATCTCCCATTCTAGCTGCGCACAACGCGCCCTTTTTATGGATAAACCCAGGTAGAATTTCAGCTGGAATAGTAGCACCAATACTTCCAGCTCCATTTGAACCAGGTTTCCCCCCACCTTGGACCATAAAACCTTTTATAACTCTATGGAAGATTGAGCCATTCACTGCTCCTGTTTCCGCCAGGTTTAAAAAATTATCTCTATGTAGTGGTGTTTCATTGTAAAGTTTAACCTTAATGTTTCCCATGCTTGTCATGATCTCAACAACCTTTTCATCCTTTTGAGAAAAAGCAACCGTCGCCATTAAAATAAAAATTCCAAAGAGTAATAGATTTCGTTTCATTATTTGTGATTTAATAATTAAAAAGATTAATACTAACAAGCCTTAAGCCAAATCCAGAACAATATTAATAATATTTTCCTTTTTATTTGATAGAGTGCCGAGCCATTTTAAGGATGTTTTTTGATCCTCTTTCCATTTCCTGTATTATTTCATGAAGATTATTAAATTCGTCCAACAAGAATACTTATGAGCAACATCGATATTATTTTAATTGTTCCAGTTGTTTGGGGGCTTTATCAGGGTTTTAAAAAAGGATTGGTAATTCAGGTAACCTCTTTCATTGCACTTGGGTTAGGGATATACGGAGCAATTAATTTTTCAAGTTTAGCGGTAACATATATTAGACCATTTTTTGACATAAACTTCAATTATATTTCAATTGTAGCTTTTGCAACAACTTTTCTGATCATAGTTATTGGCATACATTTTCTTGGAAAAGCAACAGAAAAAGTATTAAAATTAGCGGCACTTGGATTCTTTAATAAATTATTGGGTGCCATTTTTGGAGCTTTAAAAATCACGCTAATTCTTAGCGCGCTAGTCTTTCTTGTTGAAATGCTTAATAGTAATATTCAGATAATATCACATGAAACAAAGAGCAAGTCATTATTTTATGAGCCCTTATCAAAAGTCATTACTGAAAGCATACCTCAGGCAAAAACCTTGATTGAACAAAAAACAGAGGAAATCCTGAGCGATGGCAAATAATAACTTTTAGCCAATTTAGGGTATAATGGCTTTGCTGTTAATTGCCGCTATCCCTGGCAGCGTTTTCCCCTCAATATATTCTAATAAAGCCCCCCCCCCCAGTAGAAACATAGCTTATTTTATCCCTGAGTTGGAATTTGTTTACTGCTGATACTGAATCTCCACCTCCAACAAGAGAGTAAGCACCATTTTGGGTGGCTTCAGAAACTGCTTGTGCGATCTCCTTTGTGCCCTCTTGAAAGGCTGTTGTTTCAAAAACACCCATTGGCCCATTCCACATAATGGTTTTGGAATTAAGGATGACATTACGAAACAACTCAATGGTTTTAAAGCCAATATCAAGGCCTTTCCAATTGGTTGGAATTTCATTGATTGCCGTATATTTTAGAGGAGCATCATTTGAAATTTCCTGTGCATTAATGGAGTCTATAGGCAGATAAATTTGAACTCCCTTATCTGAAGCATTTTTCATTATTTTCAATGCAAGCTCTAGCCTATCTTCTTCAATCAAGGATGCCCCTATATTGCCTCCCGTAGCCTTTATAAAAGTATATGCCATACCTCCTCCTATTATAAGGTTGGTTACCCTGTTTAATAATTGGTTGATAATTTCAATTTTCCCAGTGATTTTAGCCCCACCCAAAATTGCAGTAAACGGCTTTTTGCTTTCATTAAGGACTGTGTTAAGGCTTAACATTTCTTGATTCATTAAAAACCCAAACATTTTTTCATCAGCAAAATAATTGGCAATAATTGCTGTTGAAGCATGAGCCCTATGTGCAGTGCCAAAAGCATCATTGATATATACGTCGCCTAATTTTGAAAGAGACTTGGAGAAAAAATCATCACCCTTCTTCTCTCCGCCATGGAACCTTAAATTCTCCAGCAAAACCACCTGGCATTCTGATGCAGCCTGTACAACGGATTCTGCTTCTGGGCCTATACAGTCATTGGCAAAAAGCACTTCAGCTCCAATCAATTCAGATAAATGTTGGCACAAATGCCGGAGAGAAAATTGTTCAGTATAACCATTTTTTGGACGTCCTAAATGCGACATCAAAATTGGAACACCTCCACCTTCCAATACGCATTTAATTGTTGGCAGTGCAGCTAAAATCCTCGAATCATCAACAATAGAAAAAGAATCATCAAGTGGAACGTTAAAGTCTACTCGAATTAAAGCCCTTTTCCCTTTAAATTTATATGTTTCAATAGATTTCATAAAGGCGAAGTTATAGTTTATTTACCTATCTTTGATTTGATAATAATCCTCTGCAAAAAGATGTATTTTTCTGATGTTATTGGCCAAAGAGCAGTAAAAGAAAAACTGATATCTACGGTGACTGAAAATCGAGTAAGCCACGCCCAGCTGTTTTTGGGTCCAGAAGGCTCTGGAAACCTCCCATTAGCAATAGCCTATGCACAATATATTTCTTGCGAGGATAAGCTACCTAAAGATTCCTGTGGAATTTGTCATTCATGTTTATTGTTTTCAAAGTTGGCACACCCTGACCTTCATTTCATTTACCCAATTAATAAAACAAAAGAGGTTCAAAAACCCACTAGTGGCAAATTTATAAATCAATGGCGTGAAATGGTCCTAACCAGCCCTTATTTTAGTCTGGGCCAATGGTATAATACACTAGGAATTGAAAACAAGCAGGGGATAATCAACAATGATGATTGTAATGACATTATAAAAAAGCTGAGTCTTAAGTCCTTTGAATCGGAGTATAAAATCATGATAATTTGGATGCCAGAACAGTTATATCATTCTGTTGCACCAAAATTGTTAAAGATCCTCGAAGAGCCCCCTGAAAAAACGCTGTTTTTGTTGGTTGCAGAAAACCAGGAAAAAATTATCAAAACGATTTTATCAAGAACACAGATTGTAAAATTAGGTTGGATAGATCCGAAAGATTTGAAAAAAGCCATAATATCAAAGCATAATACTAGTGAGAAAAAGGCAGATTTTTTAGTTGACTATTCAGATGGAAGTTATATTGAAACGATTAGATTATTAGTGTCGAATGAGACTCGTGAATATAACAGCCGAGAATTTAAAAACTGGATGCGTCTTTGTTTTAAAACGGATTGGATCCAGACAACAGATTGGATAGAAACAATTGTAAAACTTGGAAGAGAACGACAAAAAAGTTTTCTAAAGTATTGCCTTGAAATGATCCGTCAATGCTTGTTAATTGGATATGGTATTAATGAACTAAAAAGAGTTGAGGGCGAGGATAAAGTTTTTTTTACAAAATTCTCTCCTTTTGTCAGCGGACATAATTGTATTCAATTAACGAACGCTTTAAATAAAGCACACCAAAATATTGAACGAAATGCTAACCCTAGATTATTGTTTATGGACCTTTCAATTAAGTTGGCAAGCCACTTAAAAAATAAATACGTAGCCTAGCCTGTTTAATAAAATAACTTTGCTCAAAGAAAAATTTCGTGCAATGATAAAAAATCAAATTGTTTATGTAATTATCATTTTGCTAACATCGTGTGATGTAAACAGGATTTATGAAAACAATAAAGAAATTAAATCAGGAATATGGAATGTTCATGACACAATTACTTTTGATGTTGATCTACAGGACACGATTACACCCTTGAATTTTTATATCAATATAAGAAATGGAGGAATGTATCCTTATGCTAATCTTTACATGTTCGTGACAACGCTTTTCCCAAATGGCGAAACGCACAGAGATACCGTTGAATGCATCCTTGCTGATAGCAAGGGATGGCTTGGAAGCGGCTTGGGAGATATCTGGGACAATCAAATTCTATATCGCCGAGGAGTGCGAATCCCAATTCCGGGGAAATACGTTTTTTCCTATGAGCAGGCCCAAAGGTCTGGTGAGCTCCCATATATTGAAAACCTGCCTTTTATTATGGATGTAGGGTTGAGAATAGAGAAACAAAACGAATAATGGAATAACTCAGACAATTGATCTTGAAAGAAATAAAAAACCACATAAAAAAAGCCATTTGGCTATGGATATTTTTCCTTATTGGCGGACTATCAGCCGCCACATTAATCGGGTTTATAGCTTCTGGGTATTTTGGAAGCCTGCCAACTTTTGAAGAACTTGAAAACCCCAAGACCAATATAGCTTCGGAGGTATACACATCTGACAATCAACTGCTGGGCAATTATTATCTAGAAAACAGATCAAATGTAGGGTTTTCTGAGTTGTCTCCAAACCTTGTAAATGCGCTAATAGCAACGGAGGATATTCGGTTTGAAGGACATTCAGGAATAGATTTAAAGGGACTAATGCGAGTTTTGATAAAAACGGTGATATTGCAACAAGGCACTGGAGGAGGAAGCACTATTACACAACAACTTGCAAAAAACTTATTTCCGAGAGAACAGCTTTCAAAGCTAAGATTGGTAGTTAGAAAAGTCAAAGAATGGATTATTGCTGTAAAATTGGAAAGAAACTACACTAAGGAGGAAATATTGGCAATGTACTTGAATACTGTTCCTTTTGGAAGCAATTCTTTTGGAATAAAGGCTGCTTCAAGAACGTTTTTTAATGTTGGCCAGGATTCATTAAAGATTCATGAGGCAGCGGTTTTAGTTGGTCTTTTGAAGGCCCCATCTTGGTATAGTCCAAAAAGAAATAAAGAAAGGGCAACGTTAAGAAGAAATGTGGTTATGCATCAGATGATGCGATATAATTATATAACAAAAGAAACATATGATTCTTTGGCTTCTTTGCCGATTGAATTAAGATATACAGCCCAGGACCACACGTCGGGTCATGCAACATATTTTCGTGAATACTTAAGGGGGGAGCTTAATAATTGGTGTAAAAATCACAAAAAGCCGGATGGAACGCCTTACAACTTATACAAGGATGGTTTGAAAATACACACTACGATAAATTCCAAAATGCAACGTTATGCAGAAGAGGCGGTGGCAGAACATTTAAATGGTGAATTGCAAGGGCAATTTTTCAAACATTGGAAAGGAGTGCGAAATGCACCTTTTTGGGACCTGTCAAAAAATGAGATAGACGAGATTCTAAATTTATCAATGAAACGATCAAAACGATATCAGGTAATGACTGGCAAGGAATGTGGAAATTGTGGAAGGAGGGGAAAGTTTGTTAAGGAAATTGAAAATAATGACACAAAACAGTTTAAATGCCAAGCAGAGGATTGCGGCTTTGTTATAAATGCTGTTTCCAATGACTCAATTAAGTCTGTTTTTAACCGACCCTTTAATATGACGGTATACTCCTCTGAGGGTGAAATTGACACAATAATGACGCCGATGGACTCAATACGGTATTATAAATACTTTTTGCATTCAGGTTTTATGTCTATGGATCCACATACTGGAAATGTTAAAGCTTGGGTTGGGGGTATTAATTACAAGCATTTTCAATATGATCATGTTAAAATTGGAAAAAGACAAGTGGGCTCTACGTTTAAGCCCTTTGTATATACTTTAGCGATGCAGGAAAACTGGCCCCCATGTATGAAAATTCCAAATGTACCAATCACCTTTCATGAAGGGGAATACGGTTTAATAGAATCATGGACTCCAAAAAATTCTGGTAACGAATTTAATGGCTTAATGCTTTCTTTAAAATTTGGATTAGCGAACTCAATAAACTATATAACCGCCTATGTTATGAAAAAATTTGGGCCTAATGCCATTATTAATATTACGAGGAAAATGGGGATTACCAGTTATCTTGATCCATATCCCGCATTGTGTCTTGGGACCTCTGACATTTCTGTCTATGAAATGGTCGGCGCCTATAGTACTTTTGCCAATAAGGGTGTTTGGACAGAACCTCAATTACTTAGCCGAATAGAGGACAGTAAAGGGAATGTATTAGAAGAATTTATTCCAAAAAGAGTAGAAGCTATGAGTGAGGCAACAGTATCGCTGATGTTGCACATGTTAATGGGAGTTGTGGATGGAGTATATAGTAATGAGGCGGACAAAAGAATAGGAACAGCAGTAAGGCTTAGATTCAAATACAAATTTAAAGGCCAAATAGCAGGCAAAACGGGCACTACACAGAACTATTCAGATGGTTGGTTTGTAGGTGTTACTCCTAATTTGGTTTCTGGCGCCTGGGTAGGCTGTGAAGATAGAAGCGTTCATTTTAGATATATGAGATTAGGACAAGGGGCCAATATGGCTCTTCCTATTTGGGCGTTATATATGAAAAAGCTATATGAGGATAAGTCATTGGGATATACAGAAAACGCTAAATTTGATATGCTGTCTCCCCAAAAACTAAATGTTGAATTAAATTGTACCAAATATAACTATACGAAGTCCAATAGTTTTGGTGACCAACCTGAAGATTTTGATAAGTAGATGGAAGCATTAGAGAGCAAACTTCTTAAAACCAAACTAACCAAAACTGAAGCAGAAGAACTATCTTCAAAAGCCAATCAAATTATTAAAGCAAATAGCCCTGAACATTCCTGGTCTCTAATATCAAGAACTCTTCTTAATGCTAACATGCCGTTTATTGTGCATCAAATATTATATGATTATGTCTATGCCGATGTTAAGGAAAATGTGCCAAGACCTACCTGGATACCTTCATTAGAGGAGAAGAAAAAAACCAGGGCATATGATTTTTGGACGTCCATAGGCTTAAATAGTTATGAGGAATTGCATTCCTGGTCATGTCATAATAGGCTGGATTTTTGGGCAGAGGTTACTAAAAAATTGGATATCGTTTTCTCGAAAAAATTTGATCAAATAGCCGAAAAGGAAAATTTAGAAAACCCCAATTGGTTTAAAGGGGCAAGAATGAACATTGCAGATAGCTGTTTCAGAGAATCAAATAAGAATAATGTGGCAATTACCTATAAAGCTGAAGGTGGTCAGGTGCAGCAATGGACCTTTCAAGAACTAAATGTATACAGCAACCAGGTAGCTAATGGACTAATAGCATTGGGCCTGCGTAAAGGGGATAGAATTGCGATTGATATGGTAATGACTGCTGAATCGATTGCAATATATTTAGGTGTTATTAAAGTTGGTGGAGTTATTGTTTCAATACCAGACAGTCTGGCACCTGCAGAAGTCCAAAAAAGGCTCTTGATTTCCGAAACAAAATTATTATTCACTCAGGATGTTTTGCTAAGAGCTGGCAAGGAGCTTCCTTTATATGAAAAAATCCTTGAAGCAAATCCGAAGATGGTTGTTGTTTTGCCTATTCAGGAACCATCAAGCCTAGTTTTGCGCGAACAGGATATGTATTGGAGCAGATTCTTGTCGGATAAAAATAAATTTGATACAGTTCAATGTAGTCCAATGGATCACATAAATATTTTATTTTCTTCAGGTACGACAGGAGAACCCAAAGCAATTCCATGGAATCATTCTACACCAGTTAAAAGTGCGGCTGACGGCCTCTTTCATCACGATATTCATAAGGGTGATGTCGTAGCTTGGCCAACCAATCTTGGGTGGATGATGGGTCCCTGGTTAATTTTTGCTTCATTATTGAATGAAGCATCCATAGCACTTTTCTATGGTATACCTACCGGAAGGGAATTTGGTGAGTTTGTTCAAGAGGCAAAAGTTAATATGCTTGGAGTTGTTCCCAGTATTGTTAAACAATGGAAAGAATCAAATTGTCTTAAAGGACTCGATTGGTCATGCATAAAGAATTTTAGCTCGACAGGCGAAAGCTCGAATGCAGAGGATATGTTTTGGTTAATGGCAATAGCGGACTATAAGCCAATAATAGAATATTGTGGCGGCACTGAAATTGGTGGTGGTTATATCTGTGGCTCTATGGTGCAAGCTGCAGCACCGGCACATTTTACAACACAGGCCATTGGATTAAACCTAAGGATATTAGATGAAGATGGAGAGTCAGCAGTACAGGGAGAGGTCTTTATTGAGGGGCCTTCCATAGGCCTATCAGTAGAGCTGCTCAATCAGGATCATCATAAATTGTATTATGAAGAGACGCCTTTGTACGGTGGCAAGCCATTACGTAGGCATGGGGATGAAATAGAAATTGTTCCCAACGGTTTTTTCAGAGCTCATGGCAGAGTGGATGACACAATGAACCTAGGAGGGATCAAAGTAAGCTCTATTGAAATTGAAAGAACATTAAATATGATGGTTGGTGTTTTAGAAACAGCTGCTATAGCTGTAAATTTGTCACAGGGAGGACCAAATGCCTTAGTTGTCTACGTTGTTTTGGAAGTCAAAGAATCTCATGATGCTGATTCCCTTAGAAAAGAATTTCAAAACCTGATTAAATCCAAACTTAATCCACTATTTAAAATTATGAATGTGTGTATTATTGAGGAGCTTCCTCGAACACCCTCAAACAAAATAATGCGACGAGTCCTAAGGAATAAGTATTCGAAGGAATTGATTTGATAATTTCTGGTCATGAGTCATTTAGTGTCTAATAATAGGAGGATTTTATCGATTATAATTCCAGCATATAACGAGCAAGAAACCATAGGGCCATTATTAGAAAAAGTAATGCAAATACAATTACTTGAAAACATTGATAAGGAGATTTTAGTAATTAATGATGGCTCAGATGACAACACTTTTCAGGAGGCGGAGAAGATTAAAAACAAATATCCTGAAGAGAAAATAGTTTTGCAAAGTATGCCATGTAATTCAGGCAAAGGGGCTTGTGTGCGAAAAGGCCTTGATCTATTTACTGGCGAATATGTAATTATCCAGGATGCAGACCTAGAATATGATCCATCAGATTACAATGTTCTTTTAGAGCCTGTTATTAATGGTTTTGCAGATGTGGTTTATGGTTCTCGCTTCAAGGGAGAAGCACCGCACAGAATGCTGTTGTTTTGGCATTATATGGGCAATATCCTTCTTACCATGATTTCAAATATGCTAACTAACCTAAACCTTTCAGATATGGAAACAGGCTATAAGCTATTTCGTGCCGATGCTATTAAGCAAGTTTCTTTAAAAGAAAACAGGTTTGGCTTTGAGCCTGAAGTTACTGCAAAGATTTCAAGGCTAAAAGATATACGTATTTATGAAGTAGGAATCTCATACTATGGAAGAACATATAATGAGGGAAAAAAAATAAGATGGACCGATGGCGTTTATGCTCTTTATTGCATTTTAAAATACAATTTCTCTAGCGGTAAAGGGAAAACAGGTAAGCCAGAACTCAAGCAATATTAAGCCTTTCAGCTTTCAGCTTAATGGCTCTTTTTATATCTTGAATACGACCTTTTGGAATAGCATCGATTAACATTTTGGTATAATCAGTACGAGGATTTTTATAAACGTCATCAGCGTCTCCAATCTCCATTATTTTTCCTTCCTTCATAACAATGATCCGGTCCGACATAAATTTTACTACAGATAAATCATGTGAGATAAAAATATATGTAAAACCATAGTTTTCTCTTAGCTCGTTCAACAAATTGAGCACCTGTGCCTGTATAGAAACATCAAGAGCGGAAACTGATTCATCACAAATAATAAGCTTTGGGTTCAATGTAATCGCTCTAGCTATACAAATTCGTTGCCTTTGACCTCCTGAAAATTCATGAGGGTATCGATAAAAATGTGTGGCGTCCATTTTTACACGTTCAAGGATTTCTATAACACGATCCTTTCTTTCCTTAGAGTTTGAAAAAATTCCATGAACCGACATTGGTTCCATAATGGCTTCACCAATTGTGATTCTGGGATTTAAAGATGAATAAGGGTCTTGAAAAATTATTTGTACTTCTTTTCGTAATGATCGCAATTCTGATTTTGACAACTTCATTAAATCCTGACCCTTATAAAGGACTTCTCCGCTGATAGGTTCTTCCAGTCTTAGGATAGATCTTCCTAACGTTGTTTTTCCACATCCTGATTCTCCGACCAATCCTAACGTTTCACCAGGGAAAACATCAAAGCTAACATCATCTACAGCCTTAATATGGTAAGAGGTTTTTCCGAAAAGTCCTGTATTTACAGGAAACCAGGTTTTTAGGTTTTTTATTTGAAGAAGCGGCTCTTTCTTATAAAGTTCAGCATGTGTTTTAGTCCGCTCCTCTTTTGAAACAATAAACTTTTTCACCACATCATTTATTGTTCGTTCCCCCTCTTTCATTTTTCCAGAACGGTCTGTCTCCATAAAGTCCGAAATTGTAGGCAACCAATATAATCTTTTGTTAAGTGGAGGGCGACACGCCAACAATCCCTTGGTATAGGGATGCTGAGGGTTCATAAAAATATCAATTACGTCACCTTGCTCTACAATTTTCCCCTTATACATAACAACTACCCTGTCTGCCAACTCGGCTATGACTCCCAGGTCATGTGTAATGAACAAGATCCCCATGTCATGTTCAGATTGTAGTTCTTCCATTAAATCTAAAATGGTCTTTTGAACAGTAACATCCAGTGCCGTTGTGGGTTCATCAGCAATCAATATGTGAGGATCACATGACATGGCCATTGCAATCATTACTCGTTGTTTTTGTCCTCCAGAAAGCTCATGAGGATATGCTTTAAATATTCGTTTTGGATCAGGGAGTTTAACTTTTTCAAAAAGATCCAGAGTTATAGATTTGGCAAGACTTGAAGAAACCTTTTGATGTAAAACAATGGCCTCACTTACCTGATTGCCGGCAGTATAAACAGGGTTTAATGAGGACATAGGCTCTTGAAAGATCATTGAAATCTCATTTCCGCGATATTTTCGCATTTCCCTTTCTGTAATTGTTAAAAGGTCAATAATATCTCCGGATTTATTGTGGTAAAGTATTTGTCCTCCTTCAATTTCACCTGGTGGCGAGGCAATAAGTCTCATCACAGACAGGGATGTTACAGATTTTCCAGATCCAGATTCGCCAACTACGCCAACGGTTTCGCCTCTTTTCAGTGTAAAGCTGACATTATTTACAGCATTTATGGTCTCCTCTTCCGTATAAAATTTGGTAACAAGATTCTTTACTTCTAAAAGATTTTGACCTTTCATTTTTTTATTTTACAGCTTTTTCGTACATTCAAACCTGATAATTACTTAAATAATCGTCAAAAACACTTTGTTTTTAGATAAGTGAGAGCTATTATCCGACAAAGGAGGGCGAATTTGTGATATTGAGGTAAAAATCAGGCAAATATCACACTTTCTTTACTTATAATTGGGTCTCCTTTAAACTTTAACAATAGCTGCCCAACGGTTAAAACGTCTTTTTGGCAATATTCTACTATCCGATCTAAATTTTTTTCCTCCCAATATACATGGGCAACATCACTGCCATCCATATCATCCTTTGGTGTAGGGATACAAAAAATGGCTGCAAGAAGATTAATAGAAGTATAATTCTTATAATCACCAAATTTCCACAACACCATAGTATCCAAATGGGCAATTTCCCACGGTTTTTTGCCTGCAATGTCAAGATGAAATGGAAGTTTTAAGCCATTAATTAATATCCTTCTGCCAAGGTAGGGGAAATCAAACTCCTTTCCATTATGGGCGCACAGCAATGTACTAGGGCCACCATAATGCTTGTTTAACATTATAATAAATTCTTGTAAAAGTTCCTTTTCATTATGTCCATAAAAGGACTTTATTCTGAATTCTCTTTGATTCCCATTATAAATCAGATATCCTACTGAAATGCAAATAATCTTCCCATACTCGGCATAAATCCCAGCTTGGTTATATAGTGTTTCAGAACTATCGTCTTCGCTTTTTGCTAAAAATGAGGCCTTTCGGTCCCAAAGAGGCTTCAAATTATCAGGCACTTCTTTGTAACTTCGGTATAAAGGAACAGTTTCTATATCAAGAAAAAGTACATTTTCAATGTTAATTTTATCCAGCATTTATTTTATTCAATTAATTTTATCACTTTGATTCAGTTCTTGCACTCGCATGTATTTTTCCGTTCTTGGCAATAGCCATCCAATTAAATTGTTTACCCACTCCATCTTTACCTAGCATAATACACGAGAATTCAAAAACCACATCATCTTTAAGGCTTTTTAATCTATCTTCAATAGATTTCGTTGATTCATCTTCCTTTATGTATTTTAAAAAGTCACTTTTACGAACTTCAGATAATTCATAGCCAAGGTGAAGCTTGTAAACTGGATTTAAATCATCAATAACCAGTGACTTCTGGTCAATAATGCACATTAGATCGTTAGAGTAATTCAATAAAGTAGTTAGGTTTTCTAGCCTCGCTGTTTTTTCTTGTAATTCCTTAGATTCCCGGTCTGATTTTCTATGGGCTGCAAAGCTTGACTTGTTGATTAAGAAAGACATGATGATTACTAATGAAACATAAAAAAAGAGGCTAACAAACGAAAATGTTAATAAATGACTATCGCTGACGATTGACACAGGAATAATATCATAGCCATGTGCCCATAGAAAAATTAAACTTGTCAATACACAGATAAAGGACCATAAAATTCCTTGCTTTTTACTGGTTGAATAGGCCGCAACCGGAATTACTGCTAAAATAAAAATTACAGGACTTGTTAAGCCGCCAGTTAAAAATGATATCGATAGCATGAATAGATAGGTCAATATAATTAAGAGTTGATAAGTAATATAAATTTTTCGATGAAGCGCCGAAACAAGAAGGTTTAATAAATTCAACAATACAAAAACTCCTATAATTGACAATAATGGATGATTGAATTCATATTGAAACTTTAATATTAGGTAGGTTAATGAAAAAACCCCAACAACTGTGTATCCGGTTATTTTTGTGACTTTTGTCTGCCGATCCAAAAGATCCTTGTATATATTTCTAGACATAAATTTGGTTTTTTTGATTTAAAGGTAAAATATTAAGAGGAATTATAGGAAAAAGCGGCTTAAGAAATAGTCGTATTTTCATAATGCATAAATAACGTAAACTTGTACATTTGTTCCATTATTGCCCTTATAAGGCTCAAAACTTACTAAAGTGACAATTTTTGTAATGATATACTCAAAACTAGTTAGAATTTCCCAGTCTTTAATATTTATTATGGGGATAGCAATATTTTCTTCTTGCGAAATTAACAATGAGGAGAAACAACTTGATGAGATGAGCTTAATGTTGAATGTTGATTCAGGCCGATATGCTGATGAATATACATATGCGCAGAAGGAAAAAGCTGTGATTACCCATTTAGATTTAGATATAAAGGTTGATTTCAGTAACAAAACAATTTCAGGGCTTGCATCTTTCACAATTAATAATAAAACAAGAACAGACAAAATAATTTTTGATACGAAGAGCCTAAATATTGAAAATGTAACATTAGGCACTGATGAAAAAACAAAGTTTTCATATAAGGGAGAAAAAGAATTTATGGGGGAAAAGCTTGAAATTGAAATAAAACCAGAAACCGAAAAAGTCAATATTTATTATTCAACCAGTCCTAAGGCAATAGCGCTTCAATGGCTTTCTCCACAGCAGACTGTAGAGAAGGAGCACCCTTTTTTATATACTCAATCTGAGCCAACTTTAGCCAGGTCATGGATACCCATTCAGGATAGTCCGGGAATTAGGTTTACTTATAATGCAAAAGTTACTGTACCAAAAGACCTAATGGCAGTTATGAGTGCAACCAATCCAAAAACAAAAAATGACCAGGGAGTATATCATTTCGAGATGAAACAGCCAGTTCCAGCCTATCTGATGGCTTTGGCAGTAGGAGATTTTGTTTTCAAGCCCATTGGAGAAAGAACAGGGGTTTATGCGGCAAAATCTATGGTAGAAGCTGCTGTCTATGAATTTGGGGAGCTTGAGCAGATGATGGCAGTAGTAGAAAAACTATATGGAGCATATCGTTGGGACCGATATGATTTAATTGTCCTGCCCCCAAGTTTTCCTTTTGGCGGAATGGAAAACCCCAAAATTACGTTTGCCACACCTACAATTATTGCAGGTGACAGGTCATTGGTTTCCTTGGTTGCTCATGAACTTTCACATTCATGGTCGGGAAACCTGGTTACAAGTGCAACATGGAATGATTTCTGGATTAATGAAGGGTTTACAGTATATCTTGAAAGAAGAATAATGGAGGAGATTTATGGCAAGTCGTATACTGATATGCTTCGGCTTATTGGATTTCAGGATTTAGAGCAAACCCTTCTTTTAATGGGAAAGGAAAATCCGGCATCGTGCCTTAAATTGCAGCTTAATGGTGTTGATCCTGATCACGCCCTTACTGATATTGCTTATGAAAAAGGAGCATTGTTTTTGCAGGTTATTGAGGAGGAAGTAGGGAGGGTAGCCTTTGATAAATTTTTAAAAACGTACTTTGATAAATTTGCCTTTCAATCAATGTCTTCAGAACAGTTTGTTGAATATTTAAAGGAAACGCTTATTAAAGGGGATAAAGAACTTGAGAAGAATATTGATATTGATGCCTGGGTATTTCAATCTGGCCTCCCGCAAAATTGTCCTCCCGTCAGATCAGAAAGGTTTGAGCTTGTTGATGTGGAGATCGAAAATTGGATCAGAGGGGCAGATGCAGCAACACTCAACACTAAAGGTTGGACTACTCACGAATGGTTGCATTTTTTAAGACACCTGCCAAGGGAAATGTCTAGTGATCATATAAAGGAACTAGACGCTACATTTGATTTAAGCAATTCAACAAATTCTGAAATAATTGCCGCATGGTTTATACATGTGATAAACAACAATTACACCCAATCGTATGATAAGCTGGAACAGTTTTTAATTTCTGTAGGTAGAAGAAAATTCCTGTCCCCACTTTACAAAGAGATGGCTAGGACAAAAGCGAACAAGCTGACAGCCCTTAAAATATATAAAAAAGCAAGACCTAACTACCATACCATCTCAGCAGGGACTATAGATGCAATACTAGGATGGAATGAGGCAGGCTATTTATCTCATGATTGATGTTTGAGCGATTGAAATACACATAACATACAAGTACTTGGTAGCTTGCCCAATCACATTCCCAAACAAGATTTTGCAAAGAACTGAGATATTTTTTGTAAATTTGGGGTTCTTAAGAAAGAATCAGATAATCTAACAAGTATAAATTAAAGTTTTTATAATTATGAAAAAATCAATACTTTCAATTGTAATATTAAGTTTAGTTGGCGTTTTTGTAAATGCCCAAACTTTTGTTTCTACAACCTCGGAAAATAAAAATGCTGTATTAGAGGAATTTACGGGCATTCATTGCGGCTATTGTCCGGATGGTCACAAAAGAGCTCAGGAATTAAAGGATGCTAATCCTGATGATATTGTTTTGATAAATATCCACGTAGGCGGGTATGCTGTTCCAAGTACGGGAGAGCCTGATTTCAGAACACCTTATGGAACCGCGATTGACGACCAAGCGGATGTGTCTGGGTATCCAGCAGGAACAATTAATAGAACAGACTATACTTCGCAAGGATGGGATCAGAATGGAGGCACTGCTATGAGCAGGGGCAATTGGAGCGCAGCATCTGCATTAATATTAGGAGAAGTTTCTTATGTTAATGTTGCTGCACAGGCATCGATAGATCTTTCTACACGAATACTAACGGTTGATGTTGAAGCTTATTACACAGCAAATGGGACCGCATCAAACAACGTAAATGTTGCTTTGTTGCAAAACAACATTCCGGGACCCCAATCAGGTGGATCAACATGGAACCCAGGCCAGATATTACCAAATGGCGATTACAATCATGGGCATATGCTTAGACATCTTCTTTCAGGCCAGTGGGGTGTAAGTGTTACCCCCACTACTAGCGGGTCATTTTACAGCAATACTTTTACTTACACAATCCCAAATGATTTAAATGGTGTTGTTTATGACCTGTTCAATCTCGAGGTGGTTGTATTTATAGCGGAGGGGCAACAGGTAATTGTTTCAGGCAGTGATGCTACGATGTCCTATATAATACCTCCAGGTTACAGCCTTGTTGACATAGAGGCTGCTACTGATATGACTATGCCAACGGATTATTGTGATGGTAATATAACACCTGAAATTACCGTAACCAATAATGGCTCTTCTACCATTGA
>DTSC01000029.1 GCA_012965625.1 Flavobacteriales bacterium
TACAATATTTCATCCCAAATATTATTCAAAGTGCTGGACCATGTGGAAATAGTAGATACGGTTGTTGGAATGTTCCAAAAAGAAGTGGCTGAAAGAATAGCCTCCTCCCCAGGAACCAAGAAATATGGTATTTTAAGCGTGCTCATACAAGCCTATTACCATGTTGAATATCTTTTTACAATATCTTCTGAAGTTTTTGATCCACCCCCAAAAGTGCTTTCAGGTTTAATAAAACTTACAAGAAACGAGGTGATAAGACTAAATTGTAATGAGAAGTTATTCAGAACTATCGTCAAAGCAGGATTCAATCATAGAAGAAAAACATTAAGAAACTCACTTAAACCTTTATTGCAGCCTGAAGTTGACGACAAACATCATTTCTTCACAAAACGTGCAGAAGAATTATCTGTGCAAGATTTTATTGCGTTAACCAATATCATGGATAAATCGTAAATTTGTGCCCTTATATTTTAGCTGATTAAGTGTCCATCTCACAATTATGCAGTTTGAATTAACGAAACAGTATTTAGCTGATCTCCGCAAAGCGATAGAAGGCGGCAACACCACATTCCTCTCTCAGGAAATGGAAAAGCTGCATGAAGTCGATATTGCGGATATTTTGGATGAACTTAACATGAGTGAAGCCAAATTTCTTTTCAGTTTCATTGAAGAAGAAAAAGCAGCTGATGTGATGGTAGAACTTGAGGATGATGTCAGGGAAAAATTCCTTGCAGCGCTTTCCTCAAAAGAAATTGCAGATCAGGTAATCGACAACATAGAATCTGATGATGCTGCAGATGTCATTGCTGAACTCCCTGACAAGATCAAAGAAGAGGTAATATCACAGATTGAGGATCCGGAACAGGCAAGTGACATTGTTGACCTATTAAACTATGAGGAAGGAACCGCAGGTGGATTGATGGCAAAAGAATTAATTGCTGTCAACCAGAATTGGACCGTAATGAAATGTTTAAGAGAAATGCGTATACAAGCAGAACAAATGGAAGATGTTTACGCAGTATATGTAGTTAATAATAACAATGCACTTTTAGGCCTTCTCTCATTGAACAAAATGCTGGTCGCACCAACAAATTCAATTATTGATGACATCTTTGACAAAGAGGTTACATCAGTTCATACTGACACTTCCTCAGAAGAGGTTGCCAATATTATGGACAAGTATGACCTGGTAGTACTTCCTGTTGTTGATGAAGATGGAAAACTGCAAGGAAGAATCACTATTGATGATGTGGTGGAAATTATCAAAGAAGAGGCTGAAAAAGACTATCAAATGGCATCAGGTATTACTGAAGATGTTGAGTCTTCTGATAAAGTATGGATTCTTTCCAGGGCACGGCTCCCTTGGTTGCTGATAGGATTGATAGGTGGCATTTTTGGCGCAAAAGTCATTGGCTTATATGAGCATGACATAAAAATTTATCCGGAAATGGCTTTCTTTATCCCTCTAATTGCTGCAATGGGTGGTAATGTTGGGGTGCAATCGTCGGCAATAATTGTTCAAGGCCTTGCTAACAATACCTTGGGAATGGAAAGTATCTTTACCAAATTAGTAAAGGAGTTAGGTGTAGCATTGATTAATGGAATCATATGTTCAGTGTTAATTCTTGGCTATAATCTCTTCTTCAGCGACTCAATGGCCTTAAGCATGACGGTAAGTGTAGCATTGCTGTCTGTAATAATTATTGCAGGGCTGTTTGGCACTCTTGTTCCTTTACTATTGAACAAATATGATATTGATGCGGCCCTTGCAACAGGCCCATTCATTACTACCATCAATGATATCCTTGGCTTAGCCGTCTATTTTCTGATTGGCAGGCTTATGTATCTTTACTTTTAGATTATCCTGATAATGGGAAGCCCAGACCATAAAGAACCCATTAAAGTGCTGTTTGCGGATATTGTCCACCCAATCCTCAATGAGGAGCTGGAAAAAATGAATTTTACTTGTGAAAACCTTGCAGATAAAAAAGGACAAACAATTGAAGAATTATTACCCTATTATGAAGGATTAATAATCAGGTCAAAGGTCGAACTCGATAAGAAACAGCTCGATAATGCTAAAAAGCTCAAATTTATTGCCCGGGCTGGTGCAGGTATGGAAAGTATCAATGTAGAATATGCAGAAAGCATGGGAATCCATTGCATTAATGCCCCAGAAGGAAATAAAGATGCTGTTGCAGACCACGTAATAGGGATGATTTTAGCTTTATTCAAAAATCTGCATATTGCTGATTCTGAGGTAAGAAAAGGAATGTGGAATAGAGAAGCAAATAGAGGCTTAGAACTTACCGGTAAAACTGTAGGAATAATTGGCTATGGTTTCACCGGAGGAGAGGTTGGCAAACGACTCAAAGGTTTTGAGGTGAAAGTACTGGCATATGATAAATACAAATCTGAATTTTCTGATGATTATGTGACCGAAACAACATTGGAAAGGATCTATGAAGAAGCCGACATATTAAGTTTACACTTACCATTAACCCCAGAAACTGAGTTTATGGTAGATGGAGATTTCTTCAATCGTTTCAAAAAAAATATATACTTGATAAACACCTCAAGGGGAAAAGTTGTAAATACTGCAGAACTGGTTAAATGCTTAAAGTCAGGTAAGGTACTAGGGGCATGCCTGGATGTACTTGAATATGAAAGCGCCTCTTTTGAGCGCCTAAAGGGGCTTGGAATGTGGACTAACAAAAGAGGGGTCCTTATAAATAACTTTGGAGCTTGGCTCATGAAGATCGGAGCCCTGCAGTACAGGCACCCTGTACAATACCTCGTAAAATCTAAAAAAGTTTTGCTCTCCCCTCACATTGCGGGCTGGTCTGTTGAGTCTTACAAAAAAATCTCATTAATTCTCTTGGAACGAATCAAGAAACTTAATCTACATTCTTGACTACAAACCTGGCAGTCTGCCGGCTTTTTTGCTCCACAAAAATCTTCTTCTTTTGGATCACTCTATCTATCGTGTCCTGGTTATAATTTCTGATAGTAACCAACTCTACATCTTCATTGTATAAAACCTTGTAATCTTTTTGCAATTCTTTAATAAGTAATGGAAGCTTCCTTCTATCGCCATCTACACAAACCGAGAAACTTAATGCGGCATGTTGAATCAAATTAATCTTGACAGAAAAGTTTGCAAAAATTCTGAAGATATCACTTAAGTTCTCCTCAACTATAAATGAGTAATCCTTTGGTAAAATAGAAATAAGAATCTGATCCACCTTGAAAATAAAAGAAGGCTTTTCTTCTACATCAGCAGGCAATTCTTTAGTGCTGGTAATTAATGTACCTTCTTCTTTTGGGTTATAAAAAGACTTAACATATAAAGGAATACCCCTGTTCTGCAAAGGTTTAAGCGTTTTTGGATGAATTATTGTTGCGCCAAAAAAGGAAAGCTCTATTGCATCATGATAAGAAAGAGCATCGAGCTTTTCTGTCTCTTTAAACCATTTTGGATCAGCATTTAAAACCCCTGCCACATCTTTCCAGATGGTAACCGTTTCAGCCTTAAGGATACTGCCAATAATTGCTGCTGAATAGTCAGAGCCCTCCCTTCCTAAAGTGGTATTGAAATTTTCAGAAGTTACGCCAACGAAACCTTGTGTTACAACAATTCCCCTTTTGCCTTTTTCAACGAGTGGTGCTACAACTTTATTCACACAGGCTTCAGTATCCTCCCAATTTAACTTTGCTTCTCTGTAGGTATTGTCAGTCTTAATAAAGTCGCGACAGTCTACCCATATATTACAAATGTCATTTTTTATTAACCAGGCAGAAACAATTTTGGTCGAAATCATCTCACCCATTGAAACAATTTGATCATATTCAAAATCATAATCCTTTATGGGTTTATCTTCAATGATCCACTCCAGCTCAACCAAGATATTATTTACATCATCATAAATACTGTGTTTCTCATCAGTAAAGAGCTCATTTAAAATTTCAATGTGATAGTCTTTTATCTCCTTTAAAGTGCTCTGGGGGTTTCCTTTTTTATAAAAATACGCTCCTGCCAATTTCTCGAGGGCATTAGTCATTTTACCCATAGCAGAAACAACCACAACAATCTCTTCATTGCTGTACAATTTCATTACCTCTCCAACATTTTTTACTGCGCTTGCATCCTTTACAGATGCCCCTCCAAATTTAAAAACCAGCATAAACTAATTTATCAAGATTATATTAAATTATTGCCAAGGCCCCAACCTTTTTATCCTTATTCAGAAAAGCTTATACTCATATTTCCTTATCCTCAAGTTTACAGAGGATCCAATCTCCATCCAAAGAAACTCCATTCTTTTTATAAAAATTTATAGCTGGCTCATTCCAATCCAAAACATGAAACCTGATTTGCTTGGCATTTTCTTTTCTAGCTTCTCTTCTCATAAAATCAAATAACTGCTTCCCTATCCCATTTCTTCTAAGCCTCTCTGTAACTACGATATCTTCTATATATAGCATCTTCCCTTTCCAGGTAGAATAACCAAAATAATAGAATACCATTCCTGCAATATCGCCATCAACTTCAGCAAAGACTACTTTAAAAAGTGGATTTTCACAATAACCATCCTCAATAAGCCCTTCAACAGACGTCTTCACCTGATCTGGTTCATTCTCATAATCAGCCAGCTCCTCGATTAGTGCAAAAACAAAGGGCATTTCTGCTCTTTCTGCTCTTCTTATTGTTGTCTTCATTTCCTATCTCAAAGGTTAACAAAGATATGTGTAAAATGGATATTTGTCCTTGTTTTTCACCCTAGCAATTTAAAATCTGCTAATTTTATACGATATTTGCAATCAAAATTTAAAAAATGATAAATCATTTACATACAACGAAAACCCTTACTGAGTTTATCATCGAAAAACAGGCGGATTTCAGATATTCTAAAGGTGAATTAACAAGATTGTTGAGTGATATTTCAATTGCCGCAAAAATTGTCCATCGTGAAGTGAATAAAGCAGGTCTGGTCGATATCTTGGGCGATGTGGGAGAAGAAAATGTTCAGGGAGAAGTAGTTCAGAAACTAGATGTGTATGCAAATAATCAATTTATTGCAGCCTTAAAGGCAGGAGGTGAAGTTTGTGCAATTGCTTCAGAAGAAAATGAAGAAATTATCCATATTTCATCAAGAGAAGATGATGATGGAAAATATGTTGTATGCATGGACCCTCTTGACGGTTCCTCAAATATTGATTCCAATGTGTCCACAGGGACGATCTTTGCCATTTACAGGAGGACGTCTCTATCTGGCAAAGGTAATATTGATGATTTCCTGCAACCAGGAACAGAATTAGTTGCCGGAGGGTATATTATTTATGGTTCCTCCTCCATGCTGGTTTATACAACGGGTAATGGCGTTAATGGGTTCACATTAGATCCTTCTATCGGTGAGTTTTGCTTATCACATCCTAATGTAAAGATCCCTGCTAATGGCAGGATTTATTCTATTAATCAAGGATACTTTGAGCATTTCCCTGAAGGAATTAAGAAATACCTTAGATACTGCCAGGAAGATGACGAGAAAACAAATCGGCCCTATTCACTAAGATACATTGGGTCTATGGTTGCTGATTTTCATAGAAATATGATCAAAGGAGGCATCTTCCTTTATCCTACTACCATCTCAGCGCCTAAAGGAAAATTAAGGTTACTATATGAGTGCAACCCTTTAGCATTTATTGCAGAACAAGCTGGCGGTAAAGCCACTTATGGTTCGAATCGTATTCTGGAAGTAGTACCCACTGGTATTCACGACAGGGTGCCAATTATTATTGGGTCATCAGAAATGGTAGAAAAAGCCGAAGACTTCCTCCAACAATATTCTACAGTGGCTGTCAGCTAATAAATGAGGCCTAGGCATTTTTACTTTTCTTACATCAAATTTTTCAGCAATGAAACCAGCTGAGCTCCTTAAGTTATATCAGGAAGATAGTCGAATTATTGAGCTTGCAGAGTGTCTGGGGATATATGTCAATGGTCAGGTCCATCTGAAAAACACTTTCGGATCCTTAAGATCTATAATAGCGTCCACAGTATCAGCTTCCATTGGTGGCTGCCATATATTAATTCTTCCAGACAAAGAAGCAGCAGCATATGCCTATGGCGACCTCCAAAACCTGATGGGAATCAAGACCTTGCTGTTTTTTCCAGCTTCTTATCGGTCTGATTTAAATAGAGAAAAGACCGACAAATCAAATGTTTTAAAAAGAACCGAATGCTTGGAAAAAATTGGAAACACTCAGGATTTTTCAGGTGAAAGCACTTGCATTGTTGTAACTTATCCTGAAGCACTCGATGAACAAGTGGTTTCCAAGCCTGAATTTGATGAAGCCATAATAAGTTTGGATAAGGGTAATATAGTTTCCCAAGAAGAAATCATCAATGAGATTTCTGATGCTAATTTTGAAAGGACCTCTTTTGTTGGAGAACCTGGGGAATTCTCTGTTCGGGGTGGGATCATAGATGTTTTTTCCTATTCAAATGACTACCCCTATCGAATAGAAATTATAGGTGATGAGATAGCATCTGTAAGAACATTCGACCCCATTTCCCAGGAATCAATAGAAAGAGTAAAGTCTATTACCATTGTTCCAGATCTTTCTAAGATAAATGAGGTAAACCAAGAATTCCATGAAAGCAAAGAATCCTTTTTAGGTTTCATCCCCAACCAGGCTATTGTTTGGATGTATGACCAGGCCAGATGTTTTGAATGTATTGATAGAACAAACTTTAATGATGAAATTCTTGGCCGTTTTTTTAAAATCGACTTTAGCAAAGAATCCAAAGCTAATAGTGACCTTGTAATTGATTTTGGGGCTTCTCATCAACCGGTATTTAACAAAAATTTTGAACTGCTGGAGAAAGACCTGAGTGAAAAGAAACAAAAAGGATTTAAAACCCTTATTTTATCTGAAAATACAAGACAAATTAATAGATTCTATGCTATTTTTGAAGACTTGCCAACCCCTGAAAGAAAAAACCCAAATGGCTCTGATGACTCCCCTCTTTTTGTTCCCATGCTACTCTCACTTCATGAGGGTTTCGTTGATAACTATAGCAAGTTAGCTTGTTATACTGACCATCAGATCTTTAACCGGTATCACCGTTTTGTGCTAAAGAGCAGCTTTGCAAAAAAAGCCAGCATCACCTTAAAAGAGTTCCAAAACCTGCAAAAAGGTGACTATGTAGTTCATATTGACCATGGTATAGGGCAATTTGCCGGGCTGGAGAAAATCGATGTTAACGGAAAACCACAGGAAGCCATTCGCTTGGTATACAAAGAAGGAGACATCCTTTATGTAAGTATTCATTCTTTGCACAGAATTTCTAAACACTCAGGTAAAGATGGATTTGAACCGAAGATAGACAAGCTGGGTTCAGATAAGTGGAAAAAGCTCAAACAGCGGACCAAGAGTAAAATAAAAGACATTGCAAAAGACCTCATAAAGCTCTATGCGGAACGAAAGACTAAAATAGGATTTGAATTTTCACCAGATGGTTTTATGCAAACTGAATTGGAGGCATCATTTATCTATGAGGATACGCCAGATCAATATAAGGCGGCACAAGCAACAAAAAAAGATATGGAATCCATCAGCCCCATGGATCGGCTGGTATGCGGAGATGTCGGTTTTGGCAAGACAGAGATAGCTATTAGAGCGGCATTTAAAGCTGCCTCAGACGGAAAACAAGTGGCCATCCTTGCGCCAACTACCATTTTAACTTTGCAGCACTTTAGAACCTTTTCGGAAAGATTGAAAGACTTTCCTGTTACGATTGATTACCTCAACCGGTTTAAAAGTTCAAAGAAACAAAAAGAAACACTTAAGCAATTAGAAGATGGGAAAATTGACATTATCATCGGAACACATCGCCTGGTAAGTAAAGATGTTAAGTTTAAGGACCTGGGCTTACTCATCATTGATGAAGAACAAAAATTCGGTGTTTCCAGCAAAGACAAATTGAAGAAGGTCAGCACTAATGTAGATACCCTTACACTAAGTGCTACACCAATCCCCAGAACACTTCAGTTCTCCTTAATGAATGCACGGGACCTGTCCATTATCAATACCCCCCCTCCCAATCGTTATCCTATACATACAGAGCTCCACAACTTTGATGAGAAGATGATCATGGAGGCCATTGAACAAGAGATTTACAGAGGGGGGCAGGTGTTTTTCGTACACAACAGGGTGCAAAATATTGAAGAAGTAGCAGGGATGATCAAAAGACTATGTCCAGATGCAGATGTCGCCATTGGCCATGGACAGATGAATGGGAAACAGCTTGAAGATGTTATGTTGAAGTTTATTGATGGTAAGCATGATGTTTTGGTTGCTACTTCAATCATCGAATCTGGCCTAGACATCCCAAATGCCAATACCATCATTATCAACAATGCACATTTTTTTGGACTAAGCGATCTGCACCAGATGCGTGGAAGGGTAGGAAGGTCGAATAAAAAAGCATTTTGCTACTTGATCACGCCACCATCACACATGCTATCCAGCGACGCTAAAAAACGATTGAATACCATTGAAGAATTCTCGGAACTGGGCAGTGGCTTTAATATTGCCATGAGAGATCTGGATATCCGCGGTGCAGGTAACCTCTTGGGTGCTGAACAGAGTGGATTCATTAATGAGCTGGGCTTTGAAACCTACCATAAAATTTTAGATGAGGCGATTCAAGAACTCAAGGAAAATGAATTCAAAGATGTCTTTAGTAACCAGGAGGAGGAAAAAGACCCTCACACCTTTGTAAAGGACTGTCAGCTGGAAACAGATATGGAGCTGCTGATACCAGACTTTTTTGTTAATTCTGTTACTGAACGCTTAAGATTATATAAGGATCTCAATGAAATACAAACTGAAGAAAAGCTCAAAGAATTTCGCTACAGCCTGGAAGACCGTTTTGGTCAGGTACCAGAACAAGTTGATGGGCTATTGAATAGCATAAGACTAAAGTGGCTGGCAGCAAAAACAGGATTTGAGAAGCTCGTGCTTAAACAAGGTAAGGGCATTGCTTATTTTGTTTCAGATAGAGAGTCACCATACTTTCAATCATCAGTTTTTTCGGAAGTCCTCGAACATGTACAATTGCACCCAAACGATACCATACTCAAAGAAGATAGGAACAAGCTAATTTTAACATTTTCAAAAATTCACAACATTGATATTGCCCTCGACAAATTAAGCACACTTCTAAAATCAGAATCATTGATTTAATATGTGTTTAATGGAGAAAATGGCTAACATACCTCTTAAGGACAGGCTCGATTGTATATCAATATATTTATTTTGAATCACCAAACTAGTCTTGTAATACCAAGAAAGCTTAAAGTTTTTATATTTTTACTACCTATTAATAAATCGTGGCCGATTTACATATGGCTATTAGGTTCATAATTGTATTTGAGATCGTTACAAATAATTGAAAAATGGATATTTCTTTAAAAGATAAGAATGCAATTGTTTGCGGAAGCACGCAAGGAATCGGCAAGGCTTCTGCAACCACACTTGCTAAGCTGGGTGCTAACATTACGCTGCTTGCGAGAAATGAAGAAAAGCTGAAGTCTGCTATAAACGATTTGGATACCTCCCAAGGGCAGCAACATCATTACTTGTGCATCGACTTTAGCAAGACAGATGAGCTGAAAACAAGGGTCAATGAACTGGATGACACCTATCATATCCTCGTTAATAATACTGGAGGACCTCCAGGGGGGGCTATAATAGAAGCGCAACCAGATGCCTTTAAGGACGCTTTTCAGATGCACTTGATAAACAACCAGCTTCTGGTTCAAAAAGTAGTGGAAGGCATGAAGAAGGAAAGTTATGGCAGAATTATCAATATCATTTCCACATCTGTAAAAGCTCCTATCCCCGGTTTAGGCGTTTCTAATACCATCAGAGCTGCTGTTGCGAATTGGGCAAAGACACTTTCTTTAGAATTAGGGGCCTATGGAATTACCGTTAACAATGTATTGCCCGGTTTCACAAATACCAATCGCCTAAAATCATTGATCGCCAAAAAGGCAGAGCTACAAGGTGTTACTGAAGAACAAATTGCAGCAGATATGAAGTCCGGCATTCCTGCAAATCGTTTTGGTGAAGCCGAAGAAGTGGCGAATGCTATCGCATTCCTGGTTTCTCCGGCGGCCTCATATGTTAATGGAATAAATCTACCTGTAGATGGTGGAAGGACGTCAAGTTTATAATCAATGGAAAAGATATTAAACTATATAAACGGTGAATTAACAGCGCCTAAAAGCGGTGATTATTTTGATAATTATAATCCTTCAGATGGCCAGGTTTATTCTTTAGTCCCTGATAGTGATGCCGCTGACATAGATCTGGCAGTAAAAGCTGCACAAGATGCTTTTCCAGCATGGAGCAGCATGCCTAAAGAAAAACGATGCGACCTTATCTTGAAAGTGGTTGAAAAGCTGGAAGCCTCATCTGAAATGCTTGTAGCAGCTGAGAGCAAGGATAACGGAAAGCCTGAATGGCTTGCCAGAATGGTAGACATCCCAAGAGCATCTGCCAACCTTAAGTTTTTTGCTACAGCTTCTTTGCATTTTGCATCAGAAACACATGACATGGATGGGATGGCATTGAATTATACCTTGCGCAAGCCAATCGGTGTCGCTGGCTGTATTTCACCATGGAACCTGCCCCTGTATCTGCTTACATGGAAAATCGCTCCGGCTTTGGCAGCGGGAAATACGGTGGTGGCAAAACCTTCTGAGATAACGCCCATGACAGCTTTCCTCCTGAGCAAGATCTGTATAGAAGCTGGCTTGCCCAAGGGTGTCTTAAATATTGTGCATGGCTACGGAAATAAGGTGGGTGATGCCCTGATACGCCACCCTGATACTCCTGTTATTTCATTTACTGGCGGTACCGTAACCGGTGCACACATTGCTAAAACAGCGGGACCCATGTTCAAAAAATTATCACTGGAATTAGGAGGCAAGAACCCCAATATTGTTTTTGCTGATGCAGATCTTGATAAAGCGGTGGCAACTTCTGTAAAAGCATCTTTTACCAACCAAGGACAGATCTGTTTATGTGGCTCCCGCCTGTATGTACAACAAGAAATTTATGAGGCCTTTAAAACAGCTTTCATTGCAAAATCTGCTGAACTTGTCGTCGGAGACCCAAAAGAGGAAGGCAGTAATCTAGGTGCAGTGGTATCAAAAGAACACATGGAAAAGATCCTCGCAAAGATTGAAGAAGCAAAAGCAGAGGGAGGTAAAGTCTTACTAGGCGGAAAGAGGATCCTCTTGGAGGGTGACCTTAAAGATGGCTATTACATAGGACCTACCATCCTTGAAGGCTTAAAAGCTGATTGTATTACCAACCAGGAAGAAATTTTTGGCCCTGTTGTTACCATCAGCCCATTTGAGACAGAAGAAGAAGTGATTGCTCTGGCAAATAGCACAAAATATGGCTTGTCAGCTAGTATCTTTACAGAAAACCTAAGCAAGGCACACCGTGTAGCTGCAGCAATTGATTCGGGTATCGTTTGGATCAACACCTGGTTGCTTCGTGACTTAAGAACCCCCTTTGGAGGCATGAAAAATTCCGGAGTGGGCAGAGAGGGAGGATTTAAATCGTTGCAGTTTTTTACAGAAGAAAAAAATGTTTGCCTTAAGATCTAACATGGCATCAATAAAGAAAATATAGGCTAAATGGAAAAGCTCCTTACTGTAGACATACATACCCATATCCTGCCGGAAAACATTCCGAATTTTAAAGAGAAATTTGGCTATGGGGGGTTTATCCGCCTGGACCATCACAAGCCCTGCTGTGCCAAGATGATGATGGATGAGAAATTCTTTCGTGAAGTAGATGATAACTGCTGGTCACCTGAGGCAAGAATGAAAGAGTGTGATGCACACAGAGTAGATGTGCAGGTGCTTTCAACAGTTCCTGTCATGTTCTCTTATTGGGCAAAAGATGAAGATACCTTGGCGGTTGCCCGGTTTTTAAATGACCATATCGCTGACATTGTTAAGAAGTATCCTAAACGATTCATTGGTTTGGGCACAGTACCCATGCAATCGTCAGAATTAGCCATCCAGGAATTGAAACGATGTAAGGAAATTGGATTGAAAGGAATACAGATAGGATCACATATCAACGACTGGAATCTCGATAACCCCAATCTGTTTTCAATCTTTGAAGCCTGCGAACAGCACGATATGAGTGTCTTCGTTCATCCCTGGGATATGATGGGAAAAGACAAAATGGACAAATACTGGCTGCCCTGGCTGGTAGGAATGCCTGCAGAAACGTCTCTGGCTATCTGTTCTATGATCTTTGGAGGTGTTTTTGAACGACTGCCCAAGCTAAAGGTTGCTTTTGCCCATGGCGGCGGCTCTTTTCCGGCTACCATAGGAAGAATTGAACACGGTTTTAAGGTAAGGCCAGATTTATGTGCCGTCGACAACAATGTAAATCCCAAAGATTATCTGGGAAAATTCTATCTGGACAGCCTGGTGCACGATCCTCAGATGCTGGATTATATAGTGAAGGTAATGGGTGAGGACAAAATCTGTCTCGGTACAGACTACCCATTCCCTCTGGGTGAATTGGAACCCGGCATGCTGATCCATGGCATGGACTATAATGAAGAAAAGAAAGCTAAGCTTTTAGGAGACAATGCAATGGAATGGCTGGGATTAAAAAAGGAAGACTTTATATAAGATGAATGCAGCTGTTGAAATAGGAAACAAAAAGTATAGCGTCGATTTTTCGCAAGGGCATGATATATCAATCCCCATGCTGTTTAATGGAGAACAGCCAAACAGCTACGGCGTTCCAAAAGCTATTGGCCAGCCCTATAACGATGGAGAATTTATCGGAGATGTTCGTAAAGGAGGCTATTGCAATTTTGAAACCTATACCTTAACACCCCATTGCAATGGTACACATACCGAATGCATAGGACATATCACAGACGAAAGAGTGGATCTCTTAGCTTCGTTAAAAGATATCATGATTCCAGCCACACTGATTTCAGTAGCTCCGGAAAATTCTTCTGAACGATATGAGCCAAAATTAAATGGAGAAGATCTGCTTATAACAAAAGCTGCCTTGCAGGAACAATTATGCAATACTCCAAAAGATTTCTTGCAAGGCCTTATTATTAGAACGATACCCAACGAAAAATCTAAAAAAGAAAGAGATTACATGCAAGAGCAACCTGCTTTCTTTAGCATAGAAGCCATGGAGTATTTAAATACGCTGGGTGTACAGCATCTTTTGGTAGACATGCCCTCAGTGGATCGTTTATTTGATGATGGTGTACTGTCATCGCATCACATTTTCTGGGAGACTAAAGGCACAGAAAAAAATAAGCATACGGCAAATAAGACCATCACCGAGATGATCTATGCTGATAACAAGATACCTGATGGGTATTATCTAATGAATCTGCAAATTCCGGCTTTTGTAGCAGATGCTGCTCCATGCCGCCCTATCCTTTTTGATCTGAATGAAGTATAATAAGACCAAAGAATTTGCACTGGAGCAGGACGAGAAAGATCCGCTGAAAGGATATCGTGAACAATTTCACATCCCTTTGCAGGACAATGGAGAAGAGTGCCTGTATTTTTGCGGAAACTCCTTGGGGCTACAGCCTAAAAAAACCGGCGAATATGTAAACCAAGAATTAGAAGATTGGGCCAAGCTGGGTGTTGAAGGTCATTTTCATGCTCAAAATCCATGGATGCCTTATCATGAGTTTTTGACGGATAGTTTTTCAAGGATTGCAGGTGCTAAAAAAGAAGAGGTGGTGGCCATGAATACACTAACGGCCAACCTGCATCTTATGATGGTTTCTTTTTACCGTCCAAATAAATCCAGATATAAAATTGTGATTGAAGCAGATGCCTTCCCTTCTGACATTTATGCAGTAAGCTCACAAATTCAGTTTCATGGTTTTGATATAGCATCATCTCTTATCAAGCTCAAGCCAAGAGCCGGTGAAGTAGCTGTCCGGACAGAGGATATTGAAACGCTCATGGAGCAAGAGGGTGATGCCATCGCATTAATTATGCTGGGCGGCGTAAACTACTATACAGGACAGGTTTTTGATATGGCCGCTATTACTGATATGGCCCATAAAAAAGATATTGTCGTTGGTTTCGATCTAGCACATGCTGCCGGTAATATTTTGTTAAACCTGCATGAATGGGGAGTAGATTTTGCTGTGTGGTGCACCTACAAATACCTGAATTCCGGGCCAGGTTCTGTTGCCGGGTGTTTTGTACATGAGAAGCACCATAAAAGCAACTTACCCCGATTTGCTGGATGGTGGGGACATAATAAAGAAAACCGTTTTAAAATGCCCACAGACTATGAGCCCATCCATACTGCCGAGGGTTGGCAGCTGAGCAACCCGCCCATTCTTTCCCTGGCCGCCATCCGTGCTTCTTTATCGATCTTTGATGAGGTGGGCATGGAGCAATTGACAGCCAAGTCAAAACAGCTCTCAGCTTACTTTTCTTATTTATTGGGGACTATAGAAACAGACAGAATTGAGATCATTACCCCTGATCAAAGGGGATGTCAGCTTTCAATACGCGTTAAAGACAGCAATAAAGAATTGTATGATTTCATTACAAAAAGAGGGGTTGTCGCAGATTGGCGTGAGCCAGATGTTATCCGCATAGCACCGGTGCCACTTTATAACTCCTTCATAGACCTCCACCAATTTTACAAAATTTTGGAAGAAGCTGTATCTTCCGTATAAGGGGTTTAACATCTTTATTAATCGTTTATTGACCGGCCTAAAAGGCCTTCAGGCCAATTCACATATCTCTTTTTTCTCCTATCTTAGTAGAATGAATAAACGCTTCACCCTCATAAGCTCTCTCTGCCTTTGGCTCACCATGGCTTCTGCTGTAAACCTCGACTCCCTCTGGGGCGTATGGAACAACAAAACCCAGCCTGACACTAACCGGTTGAAAGCCATGCATAAAATTGCCTGGAATGGTTATTTGTTTTCTCATCCAGACTCTGCTTTTTACTTTGCTCAGCTGGAGTACGATCTGGCTGAGGCTATAGGCAATAAAAAAAAGATGGCACATGCATTAAATACCCAAGGTGTTACTTTTTATATTCAAGGCAATTATGAAAAGGCATTGGAGTATTACGATAAAAGCTTAAAGCTCAAAGAAGAAACAGGCGATAAAAAGGGAATGGCTTTGTCTTACAACAACATTGGGCTTATTTATAAGAATCAAGGCAATTATGAAAAGGCATTGGAGTATTACGATAAAAGCTTAAAGGTCAGAGAAGAAATTAGTGATAAAAGGGGATTAGCTGCTTCCTACGACAACGTTGGGCTTATTTACTGTTACCAAGACAATTATGAAAAAGCCCTGGAGTATTTCGATAAAAGCTTAAAGATCTGCCAAGAAACAGACAATAAACCAGGAATGGCTGATTCTTATATCAATTTGGGGAATATTTATTGTCAAGAAGGAAATTTCCAAAAGGCTCTTAAACAATACTATAATAGCTTAGAAATATTTAAAGAAAGTAGGGATAGTTTTGGCATTGCTACTGCGTTGATAAATTTAGGCGAAGTCATCCTTCAACAGGGCGACTATTCAAATGCTATTAATTTTTATGTACGAAGTTTGAAAATCAGGGAGGAATTAGGTGATAAATCTGATATAGCAGATTCCTATAATAAAATGGGAATTCTATATAGTATCCAGAAAGATAACACGAAAGCTATTGAAAATTTCAAAATCAGCTTAAGATTATATGAAGATGTCAACTTTAAAGAAGGTATAGCAAATGCATTGAATAATCTTGGAAATGTTTATTCAGATATGGGTGACAATAAAAAGGCTATGAATTTTTATTCTCGCAGCCTAATAATACAAGAAGAGATTAAAGACAATAGAGGTTTTGCGAATACTCTTAACAATATTGGAGAAATATATAATGAGTCTGAGAATTATGGACAAGCATTAAATTATTATATGCGCAGTTTAAAGCTCAGAAAAAAAATAGGTGATAAACAAGGAATGGCTAGTTCTTATATCAACCTTGGAAAAGTTTCTTTTGAACAAGAAAACTATTCCAAAGCTCTTTCATTTGGAGAAAAGGCAATAGGCATGGTACAAGAGGTGGGTGCTGTAATAGGGATAAAATCGGCCAGTGATCTGCTGTACAAAGTATATAAAAAAACTGGTCAGACTGCCAAGGCCCTGGAAATGTACGAGCTCTACATACAAATGCGCGACAGCATCTTCAACGAAGAAAACACCAGGGCCCTCGTACAGCAGGAATACAAGCACCAATACGAGAAAGAGCAGGCCGTAGCCGATGCCAAGCACCAGGAAGAAATGAACCTCTCCGCAGAGAGGGAAAAACGCCAGCAGCTCATCTCTTATGGTGCCGGTGGGGGGCTGCTGATGGTATTGGTCTTTGCGTTTTTAATATACAACCGCTTTAAAAAAACACAAAGGCAAAAGAAAGTCATTCAGCAAAAAAACAGGCACATCACCGAAAGCATAACCTATGCCAGGCGCATACAAGAGGCCAGCCTTACTTCTTTAGAATACCTGGATACCATACTCAACGAATATTTCATCCTATATGAGCCCCGCGACATAGTAAGTGGTGATTTCTATTGGGTGCATAAAATTGATGAAGACAAAGTAATGATAGCAGTCTGTGACTGCACAGGCCATGGAGTTCCCGGCGCCTTTATGAGCATGATCAGCACCTCCCTGCTAAACGAGATTGTTATTGAGAATAGCATCACCCAGGTAGACCAGGTGCTGGAGCAAATGCGCAGCCGCATCATAAAAGCGCTGAAACAAGATAAAGATAAGGCACAGGCCTTGGATGGTTTAGATATGACCTTGCTCCTGATGGATAAAAGCAAGAAAACCATCCACTTTGCAGGTGCCGGCCATACGCTATACATAACACGCAATGGGAATATCCTGGAAGAAAAGGGCAGCCCCTATCCCGTAGGTTATTTCTTTGGCAGGCATAAGCCCTATTCAAGCAAGGAGATCGCCCTGGAGAAAGGGGACATGCTATATATGACCTCCGATGGCTTTACCGAACAATTCGGAGGCAAGGAAGATAAAATGTTTGGCTATGCAAAATTCAAAAAGCTGATCAGTGACAGCAAAGACCAGCCCATGGAGACGCAAAAAGAAGCATTTTACCGCAGCTTTAAAAACTGGAGGGGTGCAGGCAAACAGATAGATGATGTCTGTGTGATGGGGGTTAGGGTATAAAGCAGCAATGCAATTAGGCAATAGTACAGATTCGTAACCCGAGATTTTTAATTAGTAAGCTGCTCTATAAAAAGGTACAAATTCAGGTCTCCCCTACCCTGAGCTTCTTTTATCTTTTCTCTCAGGTCTTCTCTTGATACATCTGCCATCCTCTGCTCCCTGATAAGATGAAAAGCTTTTTCAACCAGCAAATGTTCTTTTTTATCATTCTTTGAAACCTGCTGGTGCTCCTCTACCGCAGATACCAGCTCCTCTATCCCTTCTCCCTTTGCAGCTGAAGTTTTTACAATGCTGGGATGCTTGTCAGAACCTGGCTTTGGCATCAGGACATTTCGCAGGTTTTTAACGAAATTATCGGCACCTGCCCTATCCGCTTTGTTAACCACAAAGACATCCCCAATTTCCATAATGCCGGATTTAATCGCCTGGATTTCATCACCTGCTTCCGGCACCAGGACTAAAACAGTCGTATCTGCAAGGCCCGCTATCTCCACCTCAGACTGCCCTACCCCAACAGTTTCAATAATAATCTGGTCAAAACCAAAAGCCTTCATGATATCAGTAACCTCTAAAGTTTTGGCAGAGAGCCCTCCCAATGAACCACGAGTGGCCAAGGAGCGAATAAAAACTTTCTCTTCAGTAAAATGATCCACCATCCTGATCCTGTCTGCCAGCAAGGAGCCATAATTAAACGGAGAAGTAGGATCAATGCAAACAATACCAACCTTTTTTCCCTGGTTTGTTACCTGCTTTATCCATTCATTGATCAGGGTGCTTTTACCTGCTCCCGGCGGGCCGGTAAAGCCAATAACCGGAACATCCTGATTTCCACCGAGCCCTTTCATGATATCCATCCAGCCCTCAGAAGAATTCTCCACCAGGGAAATGCTCCTGGACAGACTCTTAACATCGCCGACCTTTACCCCCTCTATTAACGATTGATGTTTGCTCATAGCTAACGAATCATGTGAAAATTTTCGAATCCCCCCAAACTTCTTCCATTTAAAAAGGTGTGCTCTAAAAAGGACAGCACCCTGTATTTTAATTTTTCATGCCTGTGTAAAACTCTGGAATCATCAATGGAACCAGAATATTGAAGCTTCCCACCCCAATCAAACTTTTTGATCCACTCCTCCATAACTTTTGGATGGGTTCCATTAAATTTTGGGATCTTGTTTAAAGGTCCGTAGTCAAAAGCTTGTCCAAACTGGTTAACCTGCTCTTCAGATCCTTTTTCACCATGATAGGAACTTATGCTGACCTTTCGCTTTGCAACCATCATTTCAGGTGGGCGAACATATCCATAATGGAAAATCTCGGCATTAATACTTTTAGTGTTGAGCTTTCTGGAACCTTCTTTCTTTTTATAATCCTCATATTTATTCTCGTCAAAGGTATCAAAGCTCCTAAAA
>DTSC01000030.1 GCA_012965625.1 Flavobacteriales bacterium
GAAGGCGACTTTACTTTCGGTCGATAATTCAGTAAAAATAGATAATTATTTATCAATATACGTGCAGTAGCATGTATGCATGACAATAAAGCCATACCTCAATAAAGTATGGGCCTGGATGAATGACCATAAGCACGTCTCAGTCTTCGCATCTGGCGTTCTAATAGACTTTTGGGCCAACTGGTACTCCTATGCCATCGTACACGACTGGATCGTCCTACAGGCCTTTCTGGGCTTCTTCTTGCCAATAATGAATTTCCCATTTATTCATTGGTTTATTGACGAAGAAGATATAAAGAAGAGGTTCAAGCTAACCTGCGTTGGGGCTTGCTCTATGATGATCGGCTCAACACTAATGCTGTTGATGATTCGTGCCGGATGGGGTATCGGCACGGACGTAATACCTTAATCAAATAAGCTTAGCTGCTCAGTTTCACCAAGAAAAGCATCTTCTTGTGACGCCTCTTCTTCTTTTAAGCTAACCATTTCAGCAGATATGCCCATTAATTTATTTGGATGAATTGTTACATGCACTTCTCCATCAGGAAAGGCGTCATTCAGAACAGCAATTGAGGGGTTTACATTAATTTTAATAATTGCATCTCCATATCCGACAGCCTGCTCATCACTGCTTGTGGAAAAATAAACATCACCAGTATTCTCTGCACCTCTTTGGAATCCCACCTCTACAATCTTTTTAGCAGAATCAATACTAGTTCTATGATATAACGTTATTGTTCCGTCATCATTAAGCTTAGGCGACACACCATCAAATCCCGATAGGTGCTCTGCACTGTCATTTATAATTGTAGCACGTGGTCTATACTCATCAATATTTAAATTTGGATCAAACTCCATCATTAAATTAATTTTCTCATTATGTCCAAGACCACCCCAGTGATCAGATACGCGAGACCATACGTGATAATTTTGTTGGTCTTTAGCTATGTTGCTTATATTTATATGCAGTATTTTTTCTGCAATCCAACGCCTCATGCCTGGAGGCAACTTTGGCTTTTTATATTTTATATTAAAGTCGGGATCACCTTTTGACGCAATGATCTCCCTAACTTGTTGCGCAGCCTCGTATAGCTTTTTTTTATATAGAAACTCTGAAAGAGTAGCTAACTTCTTTGCAAACACTACACACCTTGATGCGTGTCGTCAAGCTTAACTATCTCATCTGAATCATTATCAGTACTCTCTTGCTCTTTTGCCTCAGTAATAAGCTGGTCTATGATATCAGCCTCTTCTTTCAAACCAATCTCATCGAGATAGTTAGCCAAAGCAACAAGTTTGTCTACATCCATTTTAACTATACTCCTTGTAGTCTATACAATCTAAATATTCTATAAAAATTAATAGATATTGTTTATGCTTGAAGTTAAAATTCATCTTAAAAATCATAAACTATTTTAATTAATTTACAGAATTCTTATATGGGTTCTGAATAACTTCCAATATCTCTTCAAGCTCAACAACTCTTTTTTCAAGTTTTTTTGAATATTTATGTAGTCGAATATATTCTTCTTCCAGGGC
>DTSC01000031.1 GCA_012965625.1 Flavobacteriales bacterium
GCTTCGAAATGATTCCTTATGTTAATCTTGTTGACAAGACACCTGATAAAGGAATAAAGAGTTTCCTTGAAACACCAAGATATTCTACAGGGTACAGCGCCCTCTTTAATACCATTGGATTTACTACTGAAGCACATATGTTCAAACCGTTTAAAGACCGGGTTTTAGGAACATATCATTTTATTGTAACACTTGCTGCTTATATAAACTCAAACCATGAGGAGTTAGGGAAGATTAGAGAAAATGCAAAAAAAGAAAGCATCGTTCAAAAATATTTCCCAATTAAATGGGAATCAGACACCACTAAATTTTCTTCAATATATTTCAAAGGATTCGAGAGTCTCTACAAGACGAGCAAGATTACTGCTAAAGACAGGTTGTATTATGATAGAAACAAGCCGTATACAAAGCAAATCAAATACTTTAATAGGTGTCGTACAGTGTTATCAGTCAAGAAGCCATACGCATATATTATTCCTCAAGGGTGGGAAAAGGCGATTGAGAGAATGTTATTGAATGGAATTGTTATGGAGAAACTTACTAATGATACTATGATGAGAGCTGAGATGTATTATATAGATGCTTATGAAACAAGAAAATATCCTTATGAGGGACATTATCTACATTATAAAGTAGCTACCAGAACAGAGATCCAAGACATCAGGTTTTATAAAGGAGACTATCTGATAAAGTTGAACCAGGATAAGAACAGGTATATTGTCGAGACACTTGAGCCTGCAGCAAGTGATTCCTATTTTGCATGGAACTTGTTCGACCCAATTTTACAGCAGAAGGAATGGTTTTCATCTTATGTCTTTGAGGAAAAAGCAGAGGAAATCTTGGTGTCCAATCCACTTTTAAGAAAAAAGTTTGAATCAAAACTTGCTACAGATTTGCAGTTTTCTAATGATAGCCGCGAACAGCTACGCTATATCTATAAGGAATCTGATTATTATGAAAAAAGCCATAATCGTTATCCTGTTGCCAGAATAATGAATATGGCTAAATAAATTCCTTTTAAAGGATCAGCGCAAACTAATCGTTAGGCTATTCGTCTATGGATAATAATTCTACTTCAAAAACCAAGGCCATATTGGGCTCAATAGGACCACCTTGTCTGGGGTTAGCTCCATAAGCGAGCTCTGAAGGAATGAATAGCTTCCATTTAGAACCCACAGGCATTAGTTGCAGTGCTTCAGTCCAACCTTTTATTACTCCATTAACAGGAAAAGATGCTGGTTCTCCTCTTTCTACTGAACTATCAAATACAGATCCATCAATCAAGGTGCCGTGATAATGCGTGGTTACCTTGCTGGCAGGACCTGGTTTTGGGCCGTTTCCTTCTTTCATGATCATATACTGAAGGCCGCTAGCCAGTGTTACAACGCCTTCTTTAGTTTTGTTTTCATCAAGAAAATTTTCCCCCGTCTCTAAATTTGCAGTAAGCTTCTTCTGCTGAATGCCCTGAAAATATGCATTTAAGATTGTATTTGCTTCTTCTGCTTGAATTTTCAGTGCTCCTTCTTCACCATAAGCATCCTGAATTGCTTGCGTTAATGCGTTAACATCCATTGCTTCTATCTTTTGTTGCTGTAAGTTGGTAGCGATACTGACACCCAGACTATAGCTGATTTTTTGATTCTCATCTTCTAAATTGATATCTTCCTTCATTTGTGCATTATTATTATTGCATGCGATAAGACTTGCAATTACGATTAGTGTTGGAAAAATAAATATCCGTTTTTTCATCTTTTTGTTTCGTTTTAAAAGGGTTTTTATAAAAATTGATCTGCGAAGATAATATTTTCTTGTTATGATATGATTTCAAATGCAAACTTGTTCTTTTGTCACTTTTGTAATACGTAATCTGTATTGTTCTACACTTGGCAATACTTTGGCCAAATACAACAAGTTGTAAGGTAATCTTAATGAGTCATCTCCTCAGCGCAAATATACAGTTCATATTAATGAAAAAGCAATCAAATATTTCATAAATTTAAACATCTTAAAAGTGATGAATATCCTGATAATAGAGCCTTACTTTACTGGGTCCCATAAAACATGGGCAGAGGGGTATAAGAACAATAGTAAATGTGATGTTGAGATTCTTTCTCTAAGTGGCCATTATTGGAAATGGAGAATGCACGGAGGTGCCGTAACATTAGCAAAGAAATATTTTGAGAAGAAGTGTTCTCCAGATTTGATCATTACATCTGACATGTTGGACCTAACAACTTTCCTGGCCCTCACGAGAGCTGAAACTTACAAAACACCTGTTGTGCTGTACATGCATGAAAATCAACTAACTTATCCATGGTCAGAAAAGGACAGAGATGTAAAAGCTGGCAGAGATAATCACTACGGGTTCATTAATTACTGCACAGCTATGGCTGCGAATAAAATCATGTTCAATTCTCCTTTTCACCTTGAATCCTTTATATCAGCCCTGAAGCCATTTTTGAAAGGCTTCCCTGACAATAATGAGCTAAATACTATAGAACTTATTAAGGGAAAGTCGAGCGTATTAGATTTAGGCCTGTCGTTGGCAAAATTTGATGAATTTGAACCATCAGAGGGCAATGAAAACGATGTTCCTTACATCCTCTGGAATCACCGGTGGGAATATGACAAGGACCCTGTTTCTTTTTTTGAGGCATTGTATCACCTCCATGAAAAGGGAATGAAATTTAAGGTAATCATTTTAGGTGAAAATTTCGCTCAAAGCCCAGAAGAATTTAATACAGCTAAAGAAAGACTTGGAGATAAAATAGTGCAATTTGGTTATGCAGATGACTTTGAAGCTTATGCAAGATGGTTATGGAAGGCAGATATTATTCCCATTACATCCAACCAAGATTTCTTTGGTGGAAGTGCAGTGGAAGCAATTTATTGCAACACCATTCCACTTTTACCTGACAGGCTAGCATATCCTATGCATATTGCTAATGAATATCATCCGGATTATTTGTATTCAGGCAAGGAGGAGCTGATTCTAAAACTCGAATTACTGATAAGGGAATTTCTATTATTTAAAAATCCTCAATTGAAGAAATATGTCTCAAAATATGATTGGAAAAACATGGCGCCATTGTATGACGTTCAATTTGAGGAACTTCTTCTCCCAAAATAGTACATCATGAAACCAGATGTTCCGAACATGACAAGGCTGTAAATCGCAGGTGTTATTGACATTTCGGAATTTTTTAGAATCGACAAAGCGATAAATATCCCCAAGGTACCATTCTGTACGCCGGATTCAATGGAAACGGAGATAGACTGTGCTAGATTTAGCTTAAAGATCTTCGCAGAATAAAATCCAATTAACATGGTAAGCGCGTTTAGGGATAAGGAGATCAAGCCTACCTGCTGGAAGAAAGAAAGGATGTTCTCTTTTTCTTTTAAAATTATTCCTGCAATGATCAATACCAGGAAAATAGTTGATGTAATCTTTACAGGTTTATCCATCTTTTGTGCAAAACTGCTTGCTTTAGCCCTAATGAGCATGCCAATAGATACAGGCAGAATGGTGATGGCAACAATCGTTTTGATGGTTTTAACTACATCTAGATGAATCTCCTTTCCTTCTTCCATAAATTGTTCTAAACCGATGTTGATAATGAAAGGAATAGTCAGGATGGTAAGCAGGCTCGATATTGCAGTAAGCGTGATTGATAATGCAGTATCTCCTTTGGAAACATGACTTATAAGGTTTGAGGTCACACCACCAGGGCATGCTGCCAAAATCATCAGCCCTACGGCTAATTCCGGTTTTATTGGGAACAGGGAAGCTAAGCCGAAGCCAACGATTGGGAGTATCAATAGCTGGTTAATCAAGCCTATACTTACCGCTTTTGGATAAAGCAAGACTCGTTTAAAGTCATCAATAACAAGGGATAATCCCATCCCAAGCATTATAATGGCTAAAGCTATAGGAAGGATTATATCAGTAAGCACATTAGGTTCCATAACAACATGATTTAATAAGGTTTAGCTAAGAAGAATTATTAAGTACAAGTTTACTAATTATTATCTTCGTCTCGAAAATCAAGAGAAGATTTTTGTAAAATCATATTATTGGTTTTGTAAATTGAATCCTTACCAATTATTAGATCATAACTCCTTTATAATTATATGGAAACAACAAAAAAACTAAAGGATGATCATCCTATTGCGAAGAAGAAAAAGGAAGTAATGACCATGCATGGGCATATAAGGATTGATGACTATTATTGGATGAACCAGCGAGAAGACCCTGAAGTTTTATCTTATTTAAATGAGGAGAACAAATATACGGACAGGATGATGAAAAAGACGGAGGTATTGCAAGACAAGATCTATAATGAGATAATAGGCAGGATCAAACAAACTGATATGTCAGTACCTAATAAAGAAGGATCCTTTTATTATTTCAGCAGATTTGAGGCCGGACAGGAATATCCGATTTATTGTAGAGAGAAAGAGAAGCCTAAAACAGACATGACTATGGAAATTATCAGTTCCATGGAGCGCAAAGAGACTCGTCCAAATGAAGAGGTCATACTCAATGTCAATGAAATGGCTAAAGGTTTTGATTATTATAATGTTTCAGGAATAGAGGTCAGCCCAAACGAAAATATCCTGGCTTTTGGGGTTGACAATGTAGGGAGAAGGGAGTATACCTTATATTTTAAGAATCTTTTAAGCGGTGAATTGTTAATTGAAAATATACCGCATACTTCTGGGAGTGTTACGTGGGCAAATGATAATAAAACAGTTTTTTATACCATTAAGGATGAGGCTTTAAGGGAATATAAAATATTTAAGCATGTTATCGGTACAGCACCATCGGAAGACATAGAAGTTTTTCATGAAGTTGATGATACCTTTTCTACCTATATTTATAAGACAAAATCCAAGAAGTATCTCGTGATAGGTTCGTCTAGTACTTTATCTACAGAATACAGATACCTAAATGCAAACTTTCCCGATGATGAATTTCTGGTTTTTCATCCTCGCGAGAAAGATCATGAGTACACAATTTATCATTATAAGGACAAGTTTTATATCCGAACCAATTGGGAAGCAAAAAATTTTCGCTTAATGGAAACATCCGAAGATAAAACGGGTAAAGACTGCTGGAATGAAATGATAAGCCATAGGGATGATGTTCTTTTTGAAGGGATAGAAATATTTAAAGATTATTTGGTTGTTGAGGAACGGATAAATGGACTTAATGCTATTCGCGTGAGGTCATGGGAGAATGGAAAAGAATATTTTCTTGATTTTCCTGATAAGCCATACACTTCCTGTGTTGGCTATAATCCGGAATATGATACAAATATGATGAGGTACATCTACTCCTCGTTAACAGAACCAACTAGAATAATGTCATATGACCTTAAAACTAGAAAGGAGCGAGTTCTGAAACAACAAGTTGTCCAGGGAGGTTATAATCCTTCAGACTATGTTTCAGAAAGATTATTTGCTACTTCTGGAGATGGAAAAAAAGTGCCCATTTCTATTGTTTATAAAAAGGGTCTTGAAATGAATGGTGCTAATCCGCTGGTCCTTTATGGATATGGCTCTTATGGTATTTCAATGGATCCGTGCTTTTCTTCAGTAAGGCTCAGCCTTTTAGATAGAGGATTTATCTGGGCAATTGCACATATTAGAGGAGGAGAAGACCTTGGACGGGAATGGTATGAACATGGCAAATTACTGAAAAAGAAAAATACTTTCATAGATTTTATTGAATGTTCTAAGCATATGATAGATAATAAATACACCAA
>DTSC01000032.1 GCA_012965625.1 Flavobacteriales bacterium
TTTTGTATATTTTCTGCATAGTGGATGCTGTCTGTGATATCTTTTTTCTGCTCTTCTACCAGCTCCTTCTGCTGTTCAATCACCTTTTTCTGCCTGCGGGTAATCCGTAATCTATTGAATATAAAAAACGCAAAGGCCAGCACGATGACAAGTCCACCTCCTGCGGAATAAGCAATTAGCTGCTGGCGCTTTTCTCTCTCTGCTGAAAGGGCCATCTGTTCCTGGTGCTTGGCATCTGCCAGGGCTTGCTCTTTTTCGTATTTGTGCTTGAATTCTTGTTGTATGATGGCTTCCTTGTTTTCTATACTAAGGATGCTGTCGCGCATTTCAATATGCAATTCATGCATTTCAAGGGCTTGTTTGTGCTTTCCCAGCTTTTTATAGGTTTCCCATAAATTATTAGAAGCATTTTTTATACTATTAATTTTCCCTATTTCCTGTGCAATACTGAGTGCTTTTGTGCTTTTCTCCAGTGCTTTGGCCAAGTTACCCTGATCTTTATAAATAAGACCAAGGTGATTTAAAGAGTTAGCAATGTCACTTTTATTTCCCATTTCCTTTCTAATTTTTAAGCTTCTGGTGTAATAGTCTATAGCTTTAGTGTAATATCCCTGATAATGATAAATAAGTCCAAGGTTATTTAAAGACATAGCAATGCCTTCTTTATTTCCTATTTCTTCAAATATCTTTAAGCTTTTGGTGAAGTAGTTCATGGCTTTGGCCAAGTCACCCTGATCTAGATAAATAACTCCAATGTTACCTAAAGAGACAGCAATGCCATTTTTATTTCCAATTTCCTCCTCTATTTTTAAGCTTTTAGTGTAATAGTCCATGGCTTTGGCCAAGTCGCCCTGATCTTTATAAATATCTCCAATGTTATTTAAAGAGTTAGCAATGCCTTTTTTATTTCCCAGCTCCTCTTGTATTTTTAAACTTCTAGTGTAATAGTCTATTGCTTTGGCAAAGTCGCCCTGAAAATCATAAATAATTCCAATGTTATTTAAAGATTCAGCAATTCCTCTTTTATCTCCTATTTCCTCTTTTATTTTTAAGCTTCTGATGTAATAGTCCATAGCTTTTTCGTAATCGCCCTGATTTTCATAAATAATTCCAATGTTATTTAAAGAGACAGCAATGCCATTTTTATTTCCAATTTCCTCATCTATTTTTAAGCTTTTAGTGTAATAGACTATGGCTTTGGCGTAATCGCCCTGATCATCATAAATAAGCCCAATGTTATTTAAAGAGTTAGCAATGCCTTTTTTATTTCCAATTTCCTTATCTATTTTTAAGCTTCTTGTGTGGTAGTCTATTGCTTTAGCATAATCGCCTGTCACCCATAACGATACTCCTTGTAGATTATATGCATTTGACATCCATTTTTTATTGTTTACTGATTCAGCAAAATTATACCCAAGCTGCGCAAAATAAAAAGCACTGTCTGGCTGAGAATACAAATATCCATCCCAAGCAAAATCATTTATTGCTTTTAGTCGGTTGGTGTCGGGCTGGGCCTTGTCGTTCCACACC
>DTSC01000033.1 GCA_012965625.1 Flavobacteriales bacterium
CACGAGACCTTATGTCGGTGATTGATGCGGTGCCAATGAAAAATGCATATCCTCCAAAAGCAAAAGATCCTATTTATGACCTGAAGGGAAATTTAGGGATTGCCAGTATTGATCATAAGAAACCATTTGACATACGAGAAATAATAGCACGAATTGTAGATGGATCTGAATTCCTGGAATTCAAGTCAGAATATGGACCTACGCTTGTAACAGGATATGCTTATATCCATGGGTTTAAAGTGGGGATTTTAGGTAACAATGGTGTGCTTGTATCAGAAGCTGCTAATAAAGGAGCTCATTTTATTCAGCTTTGCAACAAGAACAACACGCCGCTAATTTTCCTTCAAAACATCTCTGGATTTATGGTTGGAAAAAGATATGAGCAAGGAGGTATTATAAAAGATGGTGCAAAGATGATCAATGCAGTTTCCAATAGTGGTGTTCCAGCGTTAACTGTTATGATAGGCAACTCCTATGGTGCTGGAAATTATGCCATGTGTGGCAGAGCCTTCCAGCCCAGATTTTTATTTTCCTGGCCAAACTCTAAAATAGCTGTAATGGGAGGTCAGCAACTGGCCGGAGTAATGGAAATGATACAGGTCAAGTCCGGAAGGAGTACACCTGAAGAAGCCAAGGCTGGTGCAGAAGTTTTGACTAAAATGGTTGATGAGCAATCCAGTGCCTTCTATGCAACAGGCCAGCTATGGGATGATGGTGTTATAGAGCCTGACAAAACAAGGGAATACCTCGGTATGGGACTTGCCATAATTAATAGAACAAAAATTAAAGGAACCAATAACTACGGAGTTTTTAGAATGTAAGAAAGATGATATATTCAAAGGAAGAAACAGAAAAGATAAAAGAACAAACGTTCCATTATATCCAAGTTAGGGAAGAGGACCATTGCCTTACCCTGACCATCAATAGGCCTGCAAAGAAAAACGCCATGAACCCTGTCATGGTTAATGAGCTGGCTTATGGTTTATCTTATGCACACCATAATCCTTCGATTTGGGCTGTAGTAATTGATGCGAATGGTGATATATTTTCTGCAGGAGCTGATCTAAAGGCATTTGCGGGTATGAGTCAGGAGGAACACAATTCCACCATACCGGAGCCAAAAGGAGAAGTGCTCATTGCAGAATTGTTTACAAATCTACACAAGCCATGCATTGCAAAAGTACATGCTCCGGTGCTTGCAGGCGCTTTCCTCATCATCTGTGGATGCACCCACGTATTGGCAGCAGATACGGCAACATTCTCCCTGCCTGAAGTCAAAAGGGGCATCTGGCCCATGCAAGTAATGCAGAGTTTGATAAACATTTTACCTTCCCGAATAGCTTTAGACCTTTGTATGCGAGGTAAAAGCATGAGCTGTAAAGAAGCACATGACTTGGGCTTGGTTACCTCTATCGTTGCTGCCAACGAGCTGGATATATCAGTCAATAGCCTTTTAGAAGAGATTAAGAAAAATTCTCCTTCTGCCATTCGGCATGGGCTGAAAGCTTATGATGAATTGCGCAGCATTG
>DTSC01000034.1 GCA_012965625.1 Flavobacteriales bacterium
TGATTAATAGTTTTGAAGTAACGTGTTACGAATGCAAAAAAATTATTTAATATTTCTTTTGTTCATGTGCATTTTTGCATTTGCCAGGGCCCAGATAAATCCGGAGTCAATTACCATTGTTCGTGATAAATGGGGAGTTCCCCATATATATGCCGAAAAGGATGAGCAGGTGGCTTATGGGTTGGCATGGGCTACTGCTGAAGACAGCTTTCATGAAATGCAAGAAAACTTACTTGCCATCCGTATGAAAACAGCTGAATATAAAGGTAAAGATGGTGCAATCATGGATGTTTTTGCACACCTTGTGGGTGTAAATGAATTGGTAGACCAGGGTTATGATACCTGTTTCACAGAGAAATTTAAAAAGGTCCTGGAAGGATATTGCCAAGGGGCCAACAACTATGCTGAATCCCACTCCGAAGAAGTTTTACTTAAAGGGATATTTCCAATTACCCCAAAGGATATTATAAAGTCCTATACGCTTTCTCTAACCTTTATGACCAATGTTCATTTTGATTTTATGAGGATCTTTAAAGGAAATATTACAGACCAGGAAGTCAATTTCGGTATTGGTTCTAATGGAATGGCAATCCGGAGTACTAAAACTATTGATGGAAAGACCTATTTGGCAATTAATTCTCACCAGCCCCTGGATGGGCCCTTTGCCTGGTATGAAGCACATCTGAATAGTGATGAAGGCTTGAATATATTGGGGGCCAATTTCCCTGGTGGTGTCAGTTTACTGATAGGTGCAAATGAGAATCTCGGTTGGGGGCACACTCTTAATTACCCTGACCTGGATGACGTATACAAACTGACTATGCACCCTAAGGAAAAGTTGAAATATAAGTTTGATGGTAATTGGGAAACCCTGGAGGTTAGAAAAATCAAGTTTAAGGTCAAAGTTTTTGGCTTCCTAAAGATTCCTGTTACCAAAACTTTTTATTGGAGCAAATACGGAACTACTCTTAAAACAAAAACCGGCGTTTATTCTATCAGGTTTCCGTCAAATATGGATATTCGATCAGCTGAACAGTGGTACCGAATGAATAAAGCAAGCAGTTTCAAGGAATTTAAGGAAGTGCTTAATATGCAGGCACTTCCAGGCATCAATATTGTTTATGCAGACAAAGAGGATAATATATTTTATCTATGCAATGGTTTGTTCCCATATCGAAATCCAAAATATGATTGGAAAAATGTATTGCCAGGAGATACATCTGCAACCTTGTGGGAACCTAAGTTTCATCCTTTGGATGATTTGCCGCAAGTTCATAATCCTCCAAGCGGATATCTGATCAATACAAACAATACTCCATTTAATTGTACTGGACCTGGAGATAACCCCAATCCTGATGACTACGATAAAACAATGGGGTTTCTAACAGATGATAATAATAGAAGCCTGCAATATCATGAGCTGATTTCCAAATATGACAAGCTCACCTATGAGGAATGGAAACAGATTAAATATGATTTTAGTTTTGGAAATCCTGTCCATAATAATTTCTTGTTAGGTATTGAAAAGGTGCTTTCTCTCGATCCTAAAAAATATCCAGAGATAGCAGAAACAATAAACATAATTAATGACTGGGATAGAAGAACAGATATAAAAAGCGAAGGGGCTGCAATCATTGTACTATGTATAAAAAATTTAGTTGATCAGCTTTTTAAGCAAGGAAAACTTCCAGGGGTTGCCACGCTTTCAGATGAATTAGTAGTATCTTCTGTTAGTTTTGCTCAAAAGTATTTGAAGAAGCATTTCAAAACAGTACATGTTCCGCTGGGAGACATGCAGCGTCTTATTAGGGGTGATGTCTCTTTGCCAGTTGCTGGTGCACCAGATGTGTTGGCGGCATTGAGTGTAGATTATTATGATAATGGCCTCTTAAAGGCAAGGCATGGAGACTCTTATATTGAGTTGGTAAGGTATTCAAAGGATGGGGTGGAAATAGAGACTGTGAATTGTTATGGTTCTTCAAACAAGGAAGGGAGCCCACATTATACTGACCAGATGGAGCTTTATGTGAATCAAAAAACTAAAAAGATGACATTAGATAAAGAAGTTATTTTCAAAGAAGCAGCTAAGATTTACCACCCAAATTGACGAAAATGAGACATGTATGCAAATTCATATTTCTTTTTCTTTTAATTCCATTCATTTCTGTTTGCCAACAATTGGACAATGGAATGTTTGCCAATATAAAAACTATTAAAGGCGAGATCCTGCTACAACTTGAATTTAAAAAAGTGCCTATGACAGTGGCCAATTTTGTTGGCTTAGCAGAAGGAAGTATTCCAAATACTCATGTAGGCACTGGTGAATCCTTTTATAAAGGACTTGTTTTTCATAGGGTAGTTGATAATGGTATTATACAAGGTGGTGATCCAAAAGGAAATGGCTTTGGTAATCCCGGCTATTATTTTAAAGATGAATTCCATACGGAGCTAAAACATGATAGACCTGGAGTTTTATCTATGGCTAATTCAGGTAAGAATACAAATGGAAGTCAGTTTTTTATTACACATAGACCAATACCAACCCTAGACAAAAAACATACAGTCTTTGGATTTGTTGTTAAAGGGCAGGAAATAGTTGATATGATTGAGGAGGGAGACAAAATCATTGATATTGTCATCATCCGAAAAGGAGTGGATGCAAAAGAATTTGATGTAAAAACCAATTTGACAGAAAAAGATCGCAAGTCGGCTAAGTAATCTTTACTGATAATATCATCCTTTTAAGAGATTGCTCTGGAACTATTTGAACTTTATCAATTTGCATTCTCTTTCTCTTTGCGAATCAATGAAATAACTCTAATTTTGTATGCTAATTTTAATTTAAAATGAGATGAGAAAATTAAGTATTGTATTCATTACATCTATATTATTTATAATTGGTTGTGGCCAAACAGAGGAAGAAAAACAAGAGGTTCAGGAGAGAACAGAGGAAGCTGTCCAGGAAGGCAATGACCTGATTGAACAGATGGCACAAGAACAGCAGGCAGCTGAAGATTCTACAACAGCTGCTGAAGAAACCGATTCTTTATCTAATAATTAGGTAAAGGTAACGGAATAACCCATGAGCCTTAAATATAGTCGCGGTAAGCATACCGACGATTTTTTAATTGAATTATACCGAGAATTACTTACACCTCGCCTTATTGAGGAGAGGATGCTATTGTTATTAAGGCAGGGCAAAATTTCAAAATGGTTCTCTGGCATCGGGCAAGAAGCTATTTCTGTAGGTGCAGCAATGGCACTAAATCAGGATGATTTTCTATTGCCAATGCATCGCAACTTGGGGATGTTTACTGTTCGAAACATCCCATTATCTCGGCTCTTCTCTCAATTTCAAGGAAAAATGGCAGGGTATACGAAAGGGAGGGACCGTTCTTTCCATTTTGGTGCCACTGACCATCATATTGTTGGCATGATTTCTCATTTAGGTGCACAAATGGGAGTGTCAAATGGAATTGCTTTAGGCGATCAATTAGAAAACAACAAGAAAGTCACCTTAGTGGTTACAGGTGATGGGGGTACAAGCCAGGGGGAGTTTCATGAAGCCTTAAATGTTGCTGCTGTATGGAATTTGCCAATCATTTTTTTAATTGAAAATAATGGATATGGGTTGTCTACCCCTTCATCCGAACAGTTTAAATTCAAGAGCTTTGTTGATAAGGGCAAAGGGTATGGTATTGATGCAATACAAATAAAGGCCAATAATATAATTGAAGTATATGATGTAATAAAGCAGCAAGCTGATAAAATTAGAGAAAGACCGCATCCAGTTATTGTTGAGTGCATGACATTTAGGATGAGAGGGCATGAAGAAGCTTCAGGCACAAAATATATACCTAAGGAGTATTTTGAAAAATGGGGCAAGAGGGATCCTGTTGATAATTTTGAGAACTATCTTATTCATGAAAATATATTAAACCAAGAAAGTTGTGATAAGATAAGGAAGAAAATTAACCATGAGATTCAGGAAGGCCTTGATGCTGCGTTTGCTGAACCTGTAATAGAAGCTGATGAAAACCGGGAATATGAAGACCTGTTTAAACCTTTTTTGCAAGTTCCTGCCGAGCCAGAATCAACTTTGACAAGTGAGCTGAGATATGTAGATGCCGTCCAGGCTGGGTTGTATCAATCTATGGAAAAATTTCCGAAACTTATCTTGCTAGGGCAAGATATCGCTGATTATGGTGGGGTTTTTAAAGTGACAGAAGGATTTGTGGAAAAATTTGGAAAGGATAGAGTCCGTAATACCCCACTTTGTGAGTCTGCAATAGTGGGTGCTGCTTTAGGCTTGTCCATTAATAAATATAAGGCTGTTATGGAAATGCAGTTTGCAGACTTTGTTACTTGTGGCTTTAATCAGATTATTAATAATTTGGCAAAGATACATTGGAGATGGGGCCAAAATGCTGATGTGGTGATAAGGATGCCAACAGGAGCTGGCGTGAATGCTGGCCCTTTTCATTCTCAATCAAATGAAGCATGGTTCTTTCATACACCAGGTTTAAAAATAGTATATCCCGCTTTTCCAAATGATGCAAAAGGATTGCTGGCTGCATCAATAGAAGATCCAAATCCAATCATGTTCTTTGAGCATAAGGCGCTGTATAGAAGTATTAAGGGAGAAGTACCCAATGATTATTATACTACAGAGATTGGCAAGGCGATACTTGTTAAAAGTGGTGAAGATGTTTCTATAATAACCTATGGAAGTGGTGTTCATTGGGCCATGGAGATTCTGGAACAAGATGCCAGTATCTCGGCTGATTTAATCGACCTTAGAACTTTGATTCCATTTGATCAAGATCTAATAGTAGAATCTGTTAAGAAAACCGGTAAGGCTATTATCCTTCATGAGGACACCTTGGTTGGGGGAATAGGTGGCGAGCTTGTTGCATTTATTACAGAGAACTGCTTTGAATACCTGGATGCTCCGGTAATTCGTTCAGCAAGCCTTGATACTCCAGTACCTGTTTCAAAAAACTTGGAGGATGCATTCTTGCCAACCAAGCGATTTAAACAACAGTTGAAAGAACTTCTGGCATATTGATTATTTCTTCCCTAGTTCAATAGCTCATCTAGCTTTCGCATTGCATCAACATTCTGTTTTTGAAATAATGCTTTTGCGATCTGTTTCTTTTCCCTATTTGTTAAGTGCCAGCTTAGAGATATCCTGGGTTCCTGGTCTACCCTTAGTTGAAAGTCTATAATATCGATCCTGCCATTATACCATTCACTGGCATATTGTATCAACTCATCATTATTATAATCCTGGATATTAAATAAATTGTTGTAAAAGCTTCCTATCGGTGTGATGATCTTACCCAATGCGGTACGGCGTTTTGTATTTCCAATAATAGGATCTTTTGGCCGTTCTCTAATTTGGGCGATGATTATACCAGAAGTGTTCTCTTCCAGCCATTTTCTAAAGGTATAGATATATTTTATGGCAGTCTTTAAACCAAAATTATCCCTGGCACCTGCATCAATGATCTCTATTGCTGGCTCACTTGGCAAGGTCACCAACGGCATTATATAGGGGAAGGTTGCATTCATCCTCAATGCACTGGTAAACCTGAGATTGTTTGCATCCTGATTGGCAAAGAATCTTGTAAATTCAACTTGCTCTATAGTAGGTTTGTTGATTATCTGTTTTGAAGGATTGTTATGAACAAGATAAGAAACCGGCTGAGAAGAAATTATTAACCTGCGGCCATCATTCACTATTGCAGGGGATAAAATTAACATTGGAATAAGTGATTCACTTTCTTTTTCTTTATAATATGAAATCTTGTTATTCATAATATAGTTTGTGTTCTTATTAAGTTGCTCTTCAAAAGCATACCCTCTGTCTTTAGTATATGTATACCCATCCAAATCAAATTTTTTCAATTTAAAAATCAGGTCGTAGAGTGTGAAACTTGATGCTACAGGATTTAGAAGGTCTTTACCTATATTATTTAATTGCTCCTTATATGATGGGATATCAATACCATTTAATTGCTGCAAATACAGCTCTCTGTAATAGCTTAATCCAATGGTGCCTCCTGAAGAACCTGTCAAAAGGTGTGTCTTTTTGAAAAAATCCCCTTTGGTTATTGAGTCTATGGCATGAAGTGTTTGGAAAGTCCATACAGAGGATTTTATACCACCTCCACTGGCACAAATAATAACCATTTTCGGTTTTGGGTTATTCTTTGTTTGATTCTTTTTCTTCCATTTTTCAAGAATTGTCTTTGTATTAGAAACATCTTTTATATATTGATCTAGGTTGTTGGTGTGTTCCTCTAGAACTTCATTAGAATATATAGCTTTAGCGTTATTGTAATTAAGTCCGTATGCGCTATTGTCAAAACTCAGAATGTCATATTTTGAAAAATTGTTAACTAATAATGCAAGTCCAACAAATGCAATAGGAAACCAGCCTCTTAACCAGGTTTGGAGTACCGTAATAATGATCAATACCATGGTAAAAAACAATATGATACTTCCACCAGCAGGAATCTGTAAATAGGAAATGTCCTGGAAGTACCCCATAATAATTAAGATGACAAAGATGAGTAACTGAAACCATGCAGCATTATTCTGGTTTTGGGTAAAAACCCGAACAATCATTGCTTTTTCATAATGAGCAGATTCTCTTGCAAGGCGCACTGCAAAAGGATGTGGTAAGTAGGTGATTACTTTCCATGCTCGCACCCACTTTAAGGTTGGGACTAGAAATTTTGCAATTGGATTTTTTCTTATAGGCTGATCTTTAAGTTTTGCCATGGTTTCCTTAGCATCACTGGCAGGCTTGATACCAAACAGCTGAAATAGGTTCTTGTTGGTAGAAAAGAAATAGATATAGGAGAAAGACATAAATACTAACATTCCAAGATACAAGCCACATAAATCAAGTAAAACAGCATTCCTGTCTTGATATTCATTGATTATTTGAAATTTCACAATAGACCAGGAATAATACAGAAGAAAGCCAAATGGAATAATAAGGTTATTGATACTATATTTTAAAAATGGCCTATTGAGTGTAGCCAAAAAAGGGAAACGGGAACCATTAGTGACATAGGATGCAATATTAAAGGTCATAATAAATGCACCCACGCAAATTCCCATTATAAAAAATGACCAAAATCCAACAAAGCCATGGTACTCAGGACTAAGGAACAGGTTTGGAACACCATATTTTACCGCCAGCCCATTACTGATAAAACCAAGCAGAATTCCCCATGCCACAAGCAATAGAATGTTCTTTTTAATTTGTACAAAGAATAGCTGGAAAGGAAAAAAATAAATTATCCTTCTAATTCTCTCCTTATTTGAACTTGCTGGTGTCATATTCCTTTTCCTTTCCTCTAAAAAATTTGTGAGCCTCTATATATATAACGTATAAACCAGGGTAAATAGTTGCCTGTAAATAAGTTTTTTCAGGAGGAAGAATTAAGCGTATTCTCTACTATTTCTAGTATCTCCTGCTCCTTTTTAATTGCTTCATGTTGCAGTTTCTTAGCCCTTTTTAGAATATCCTCAACATAATCTTTGTCAGTTAAATCTGAAGTATTGATCTTGACATTCAATAAAGCACCCAGTACAGCTGATCTAGCACATAACGCTGCAACTCCCGCATCAGAAATTGATGCAGGCAGTCCTTTTTCTGCCATTGCTTTCATCACTTCCATTGAATTAAGGGCTGTTTCCATAACCTTATATGGTGTTTCTATGGCTCCTTTTGTTGCATTCTGAATAGCTTTTAGCCTTGCATCTTTTTCTTCATTTGTGCCTTTTGGAAGACCGTAAGCTTCCATGATCTTGTTGAAGGCTTGTGTATCTTCATCTACGAGTTTGAGCAGTGTGGTTTTATATGCTTGTCCTTTTTCTGCCCATTCAGAATATTCTTCCCATTGGTCGTCCCATCCACGTTTGTGGGATGATAAATTGGCAACCATTGTACCTAGTGAAGCACCCAATACCCCTAAATAAGCTGCTATGGACCCCCCACCTGGTGCAGGAGATTCTGAGGCAGTTTCATTGGCAAAGGCACTTAGGTTCATATCAATTAATTTCCGGTCTCCTTCGTTATCGAGCATATATTCAATTATTTTCTCCTCAGGATTAAAAGGTGCTAGATCATCCAGTCCCAGTGATTTTACAGCGATTTTAATTTTCTCTGACTCCGATATGCCCAAAGATCTTTTTTGTTTTTTTAAAAAATAATCTCCTGCTTCAATAAGTGCTTTTAACGGAATGAGGCCAACCAACTCTGAGCCCGTCACCCTTATGCCTTTAGACTCAGCACTCTTGCACGTTTCATCAAAGGCTATATGTACAGGTGTGATACTGATATTAGTTAAGTTGTATGAGATTTGTGCAATGCCATATTCCTCAATATACCAACCCATTCCTTTTACAGCTTTGAGTTTGCCAGGAACTCTTAAGGGATTTCCATCATTGTCCTTAACTACTTTTCCAGTAATTGAGTCACCCTCCTTCTTCACTCTTCCAGCTTCACGAATGTCAAAAGCAATGCTATTTGCCCTCCTTGTAGAAGTGGTATTTAGATTTACATTATATGCCACTAGGAAGTCGCGTACACCTACGGCTGTCGCCCCAGTTCTTTTAACATCTTCATTAAAGTCGGCAGGACCAAAATCAGGTTTCCACTTAGGATCAGAGAGCTTGGTCAATCCTTCATATTCTCCAGATCTGCAATAGGCTAAATTCTCTCTTTCTTTGGAAGTGGCTGCACGTTCATAAAAATATCCGGGAATGCTAAGCTCATCACCTATTCTTTTGCCTAGCTTATGAGCATAAGGTACAATCTCTTCCATTGTAATCCCTGAGATGGGAATTAGTGGACAAACATCTGTGGCACCCATCCTGGGATGTTCTCCACTATGGCAGCTCATATCAATTAACTCGGATGCCTTTTTGATTAATAAAAAGGCAGCGTCAATTACCTTTTCTGGTGCTCCTACAATTGTTATTACAGTCCGATTGGTTGCCTTTCCAGGATCAACATCGAGAAGCTTAACCCCATCATAAGCATCAATAACATCGGTAATCTCCTTAATCTTATCAGGGTTTCGGCCTTCACTTATGTTTGGCACACATTCAATTAACTGGTTCATAATATTTGTTTTTTATTATCAAGGTATTTAACCAAAGATTCATTAATCTTCTCCATCAGCAGAGACAAAAATAATAATCAATAGGACAGAATTTAATAAAATGCAAAATCTTTGGAGCTTCATAAATTAGAATTTAAACATATATGATTTAGACTTGTCTCTCCATCCTGCCTGAGACACATAGTCTACATAGTAAATTTTCAATTCAGCCTGTGAAGCATATTCGACAAAATAAACTTTATAGTCAGCTTGTGAAGCGTATTCTACTGAAAACCATTTTCCATCCGAATTTGATTGTGAGCTGTAATCCACATGAAATACTTTGAGGTCACATTGGGATTCATATTCAACCACAAAAACTTTAAAATCAGCTTGCGAAGCATAATCAACCTTGAAAACCTTTTGGGCAAGCGAGAAATTATTTATAGTGCAAAGACCAATAATTGCTATAACAGGTAATAGTTTTTGCAAAATCATGTGTTTTGAATATTGCCCGAAATGATAACTGTTTCGATAAGGTTACTCCCAAATGAATATGGTATATACGAATAGGAAGGTATCTTTTTAGTAATGATAATATTTGCTTTTTTCCCTTTTCCGATTGATCCATGAGCTTCATTAAGCTCCATTGCTGCTGCACCATTGATGGTTACAGCATTAATTGCTTGTTCTGGAGTTAAGCCCATTTTTATACAAGCTAAGGATATTACAAAAGGGATATTTCCAGAAGGAGTAGAGCCGGGGTTATAGTCTGTAGCCAGGGCAACAGGAGCTCCCCTCTTGATCAATTCTTTTGCTGGAGCATAAGGGATTTTTAGAAAAAATGAACATGATGGCAATAATGTTGGAATTATATCAGATGAAACCACTGCCTTGAAATCTGCCTCTTCCATGACTTCCAAGTGGTCCACACTTATTGCCTTCTGCTTAATTGCTTCCTGTATACCACCTAAGGACGTAAACTGATTTACATGAACCTTTGGTTTTAAGCCTATCAAAGCTCCAGCTTCCAGTACCTGGCTCATTTCTTCAACTGTAAAGTAATTGGTCTCGCAGAAAACATCAATATAATCAGCAAGGTTCTCATCCTTTATTTGTGGCAACATCTCCTCAATGATTAGGTCTATATAGTCTTGGCGTTTGTCTTTATAGTTAGTTGGAATAGCGTGGGCTCCAAGAAACGTAGCCTTAATACTGAGAGGGCTCTCAGATTTTAATTTTTTGATAACACGCAATATTTTTAATTCTGAATCTACGGATAATCCATAACCACTTTTAATTTCAACTGCTCCAGTGCCCTGTAGGGAGATCTCTTTCATCCGTGCCAAAGCTTGTTCAAACAACTCCTCTTCACTTGTTCTGGATAATCTCTTTGCGGAATTAAGGATGCCACCACCCTTATTCGCAATTTCTTCATAGCTTAAGCCATTGATCCTATCCACAAATTCTGTTTCTCTACTTCCTGAGAAAACCAAATGCGTGTGAGAATCACACCAGCAAGGCAAAACCAGTTTGTCAGCAGCATCTATAACTTCTAAATTTGTCCAGTCATCCACACCATTCCACTCATCCATGCTTCCAAAATCTTCAATAAGATCATCATTTATGGTGAGCCATGCATTATTAAGGGAAGGAAGAGATGACATTGCTGAACCAGATAGTATTGTTCTTGAAGGCTCAGCAATCTGAACAATCTCTTTTATATTTTTTATTAATATTCTCATTAATTCCCATGAATTCTTGCTTTTACGAATGTACGATTATTTTGTATTCGTATATTCGTAGACATTCTTATAATACGATAATGGCAGGTAATACAATTGGCAAGCTTTTTTCCTTAACGACCTTTGGTGAATCTCACGGCAAAGTAATTGGTGGCATTATTGATGGCTGTCCCAGTGGGCTGGAGGTAGATATGCATTTTGTTCAAAAGCAGATGGACAGGAGAAGACCAGGCCAATCCAGAATTGTAACTCAGCGAAAAGAATCAGATAAAGTTGAATTCTTATCGGGAATATTTGAGGGAAGGACAACTGGGGCACCAATAGGGTTTGTAATCCCAAATGAAGATCAAAAATCCAAGGATTATGACCATATTAAAGACCTCTTTCGTCCGAACCACGGAGATTTTACCTATCAGCAAAAATACGGTCACAGGGATTATCGTGGAGGAGGAAGGTATTCTGCAAGAGAAACGGCCTGCAGGGTTGTTGCTGGTGCTGTTGCCAGCCAGATTCTGATTGCTGAAAAGATAAAGGTTTATGCCTATGTTTCTCAAGTTGGAGATATAAAGCTTGACAAATGTCATGATGATCTTGATCTCAAATCAATAGATGATAATATTCTTAGATGTCCTGATCAGGAGGTGGCCAAAAAAATGATTTCCAGGATAGAGGAGGTGAGAAAGGAAGGCGACACCATTGGCGGTATTGTAAGCGGAATAATTACAGGTGTACCCATCGGTTTGGGTGAGCCTGTTTTTGATAAGCTTCACGCAGATCTTGGAAAAGCTATGCTGAGTATTAATGCGGTAAAGGGATTTGACTGTGGTTTTGCCTTTGAAGGATTAGGAATGAAAGGGTCAGAATTCAATGATACGTTTATCAATAAGGATGGAAAGATTACTACCAAAACCAATTATTCAGGGGGGATCCAGGCGGGTATATCAAATGGAAACGATATATACTTCCAGGTTGTTTTTAAGCCGGTATCTACTATTATGCAGAAACAGATGACTGTTAATACTGATGGGGAAGAGGTGGAAATAGAAGGACGGGGCCGTCACGATCCCTGTGTTTTACCTCGGGCAGTGCCTGTTGTGGATGCGATGGCTGCTATGGTTATGGTGGATCACTTATTAAGAAGCAGAACAACTAAGCTCTAATGAAAAAACTAGCACTTCACTGGCAGGTCATCATCGGCCTGATACTCGGAACCATCTACGCCTTCCTGGCTGTTAAATTCGGTTGGAACAAGTTTACCCTCGACTATATCAAGCCTTTTGGGGATATCTTCATAAACCTTCTGAAGATGATTGCGGTGCCCCTGGTGCTATTCTCGGTAATCTCTGGAATTATCTCCCTTCAGGATGTCACCAAGCTGGGTAGAATGGGCCTTAAAACACTCGCAATTTATCTCATCACGACTCTTTTTGCCGTATCTCTTGGACTGGCCTTAGTAAATCTTCTAAAGCCTGGTCAACTTGTGGATGAGGATATGCGGATTGAAAATCGCATTGAGTATGAGCTTTGGAAAGATGCCAACCCCCAGGTTATGGACCTGGATGAAATATGCCTGTCTTGTGATGAAGCCAATGCCGAGATAGTAGAACGTGTGAAGGCCAAGTCTGGTGAGCCGGTCAATGCCTGGGTTCAGGACAAGATGGAGAAACGTGACAGACAAAAGGGCACCGGTCCCTTGCAACCCCTTGTAGATGTTGTACCCTCCAATATATTCAAGGCCCTGGTGAATATGTCAATGCTTCAGGTCATCTTCTTTGCAATATTCTTTGGAATAGTCATGGTACTTATTCCCAAGGACAAAAGTGAACCTGTTGCGAAGCTGATTGATGGACTTAATGAGATTTTTATCAGAATGGTTTGGGTGGTAATGAAGGCTATGCCAGTATTTGTGTTCGCTCTTATGGCTGGGCAAATAGTCAAAGCAGCTGGGTCTGACCCAAAGAAGTTTGTAGAAATTCTAGCCTTCCTTGGATGGTATTCTTTGGTTGTTGTGATAGGCTTGGGAATCATGATATTCATTGTATATCCCTTGGTGGCACGAACCTTCGCAGGCTTGTCTTTCAAGAGGTTCTTATCTGGTATTCGCGATGCTCAAGTAACTGCATTCTCTACCAGCTCCTCGGTCGCCACCCTTCCGGTAACCATGGATTGTATCGAAAACAAGATTGGTGTGTCAAAGCCCGTTACTAGTTTCGTATTGCCAATAGGTGCAACAGTGAATATGGACGGTACCAGTCTTTATCAAGCTGTGGCAGTTGTGGCCATGGCTCAGTACCATATGATTGATCTCTCCATAGGACAGCAATTAGTAATAGTACTTACAGCAACCCTGGCATCTATCGGAGCAGCTGCAATTCCTAGCGCCGGTCTGGTGCTGATGATAATCGTGTTGGAGTCAGTTGGTTTGAATCCGCTTTGGATTGCAATAATATTTCCTGTGGACCGTATATTGGATATGTGCAGGACGGTGGTCAATGTGACGGGAGATGCTACAGTGGCCAGCTTGGTCGCAAAATCAGAAGGGGAATTAAATGCCGAGCCTGAATAATAAGGGTATGTTTTTGAGATCCTGCCGTTGCTGCGATCATGGATGGCTTGGAAAAGCGACCTTTAAATCCTGAAAAAACGGAATAAAATTTGTTACTTATTTATTTATATTTGTGTTCCTTATAACAATTTGGTAAAAACTCCCCATCATGGTTAAAAAAATTCTTGCCGTTTTTGGCATCCTCATCGTTTTGTTGGTTGCTTCTTTGATCGTATTGCCCATCATTTTCAAAGATGATATTGTGCAAATAGTAAAAGATGCTGCCAATGACAATCTTAACGCAATTGTAAACTTTGGTGATTTTGACTTATCACTTATTTCAAGCTTTCCAGATTTCTCTTTTAGTATAAGCGATGTTGCAGTTGCCGGACTGGAACCATTTGATAAGGATACCTTGGTTGCTATAGGAAAACTTCATTTAACAGTAGACCTTATGAGTGTAATCAATGGGGATGAGATAGCTATAAAAACCATCCTTGTCGATGGATTAAAGGCTAATGCAATCGTTCTCGAGAATGGTATTGCTAATTGGGATATTGTTAAGGAAACGGCTGAGGAAGAGCCGGTTGAAGAAGAAGAGGAGGCAGATACGGCCTCAACTCCTTTTAAAATGAAATTAAAAAAGTTTGAAATTAAAAACACTTATATAGTATACGACGACAGGGAAGGTGGGTTGTTTACAGAGATAAGAAACTTAAATTTTGATCTATCAGGTGATTTTACTGAAGACTTTACCGCTTTGGAAACGCATACTTCAATTGATGCTTTCACTTTTGCTATGGAGGGAGTTAAATATATGAAAGAAGCAAATATCGAAATAAATGCAGACCTGGATGCGGATTTAATTAATTCAAAATACACGTTTAAAGAGAATGAATTCCGATTAAATCAACTGGTTTTGAGCTGGGATGGATGGGTAGCCATGCCTGATGAAAACATAGATATGGACATTAAATTTGGTGCTAAAAAAACTGAATTTAAAAATATTTTGTCGCTAGTACCTGCTGTTTATGCGAAAGAATTTGATGGTTTGAAAACGGCCGGAAAACTGGCATTGGATGGTTATGCAAAGGGAAAGATGACGGATACTGAACTTCCCGCATTTGGATTAGAACTATTGGTTGAAAATGCCATGTTTCAATATCCTGACTTGCCTTCCTCGGCTGATAATATCAATATAAATGTAAATGTCTCCAATCCAGGAGGTTCTGAAGATAATACGGTCATTGATATTTCAAAATTCCATATTGAATTAGCAAATAATCCTATAGATATTCACATGGTGTTAAAAACTCCTATTTCTGATCCGCAAATAGATTGTGGAGTGGAGGGAGAGATAGACCTGGAAAAGCTGAAGGATATTGTTCCTTTAGAAGATGGGGAAGAAATGTCTGGCCTTATAAAGAGTGATATTGTAATCAAGGGCCGGATGTCAACTATAGAGGAAGAGCGCTATGAAGACTTTGAGGCCTTAGGAAATCTTATTGTAGAGAATTTGAGCTATAAAAGTGTAGATCTGCCTCAGGGTATCCTCATTGAAAAAGTCAATATGGTCTTCTCTCCTGCCTATGTTGATTTAATAGCTTTTGACTGCAAATTAGGAAATTCGGATTTTCATGCAAATGGCAAGATTGAAAATTTTATTCCATTTGCTCTTACTGATAGCGTAACATTGGTCGGAAGTTTTAACCTAAAATCAGGCCTTTTAGATCTAAATGAATTTATGGAGGAAGAGACTGATGAGGAGGAACTTGCAGAGGAAACTTCGCTAGAAGAAGATACGGTGCCATTTACTGTTATTGAAGTTCCTGGCAATATTGACTTTTCCTTGGCATCATCATTTACCAAAATCTTATACGACAATATGGAAATGACCGATGTCACTGGAGCCTTAGTGGTGAAGGACAAAACTGTTTTTATGGATGACATTATTGTACATATGCTAGGTGGAGAGATGAAAGTAAATGGTTCTTACAGTACGTTGGATATCACAAAACCCAATGTTGATTTTGATCTGGAGATTAAGAACTTCGATATTCAAGAATCTTTTAAAACGTTTAATACAGTTCAAAAATTAGCACCAATTACAGAGAACTGTGCAGGAGCCTTTTCTACTGGAATGGAATTCAAGACGTTGCTCTTAGAAAATATGGAGCCAGACTTGAATACGATGAATGGCAAGGGCTTATTTAATACAGAAAAAGTCACGATTGAAGGATCTGAAACAATCAATAAGCTAGCAAATGCTTTAAAGAATGACAAGTACAAAAAACTTGTGCTTACTGATGTAAATGCCACTTTTGAATTCCATGATGGCCGGCTATATGTTGAGCCTTTTGATGTTATGGTTGGAAACTCTAAAGCTACAATTTATGGGTCTAATGGCTTTGATGAATCACTGGACTATACTATGGAAATGATTGTGCCTACCGCTGAGTTTGGGGGAGGTGCTGAGGCTGCTTTAGGAAGCCTTGTTTCATTGATGAATCAGTCTGGTGCAAATGTTAGTGTTGGTGAGGAAGTTGAAGTTAAGATATTAATAGGCGGAACAGTTTCAGATCCAAAGGTTAAAATTGGAGGATTTAATCCACTTGGAGGTGGGCAATCTGTAAAGGAAGTTGTTAAAGAAGAGATTAAAGAGAAAATAGAAGAAGTAAAAGAAGAAGTAAAAGAGGAGATAAAGAAGAATGTAAAAGAGCAGGCAGATAAAATTATTAAGGAGGCAGAGAAACAAGCTGAAGCAATCAAGCGGGGAGCTAGAAATCTTGGTGCTCAAACAAAGAAAGAAGGCTATGCTCAGGCTAAGAAATTAGAAGACGATGCAAAGAATCCATTACAAAAAGTGACTGCCAAGGTAGCTGCCGAATTGTTGAGAAAGGAAACGGATAAGAAAGTGGATAATATAATCAGTGCAGCAGATAAAAAAGCAAATGACCTGGTAAATAAGGCGCGAATAAAAGCTGCAGCTCTTCAAAAGTAAGTCCCTTTTTAATTATTTGAAAATAAATTGGCATGATTTTTTAGTGCATTGTTTCATGAAGATGAAGAATAGGCCTTTCCTGATTTTGCCCTGTCTATTATCCCTTTTGTGGGCTACTCAGCCCAATGTAATTTATTCGCAGGACTACCAAGAGGATGGAGAATGTGAAACAGATTTTAATTCAAAAGCGGTTAAGTTCTATAAAAAATCAGAGGGAGCAGCGAAAAAGGACCGTGGAGAAGCAATTAAATTACTTCGTGACGCAATTGAGTTGGACCCTGATTATCCAGCACCATATTATAAACTTGGCAGGATGGCAATGGGTAGTGAGAATTATAATATTGCTAAGAAGTATTTTCTGCAGGTGCTGGACCTCTGTCCAACGTACAATCTATACCTTCATTACTATTTGGGAAAAATCTTTTTTGGTAGTGAAGAATTCTCTAAAGCTGTATACCATCTGGCAGAATTTATGAAATATCCAGATGGCATTAAAACTGACAGGCATTTTAATATTGCAAAAGACTTAGAGGAGGAGGCCAGGTTTTATGGGAGCTTAATTGAAAATCCCGTACCCTTTAAACCTAAGAATGTTCCAGGTATATGCACCCAGAAGGATGAGTATTTGCCATATATAACTGCTGACCAGAAAACAATTTATTTTACCAGAAAGTTTCAGAAAAAGGCATTGGGTGATCTTTTTCCTAAGATGGTGGAGGTGTTTACTTCTGCTCACAGAACTGATGGTGATTTTAGTAGAGGTAAAGCTATGATGGTTCCTTTCAACAAGGGAAATAATGAGGGAGGTGCTTGCTTAACCATAGATAATATGCATATGTATTATACGATCTGTAAAAAATTGACTAATGGATATAATAACTGTGATATTTATAGTGCAGATTATGTAAAAATTGAAAGATCTACCCTAATAGATCTTGGTTTTATGACAGAGGTACTTGAAATGACAGAACAAGAAGTGAAATTTGAATTGGAGATGATGAAAAATTCCGGTTTAGATTATATGTGGACCAACGTTAGGCCGCTCAATGATCTCGTTAATAAAATTGATAGCTGGGAATCACAGCCAACAATATCCTCTGATGGACGGACATTGTATTTTGCAAGTAACAGAAAAGGCGGTGTAGGAGGGATTGATATCTATAAAACAACAAAAGATCCCAATGGAAAATGGACCCAGCCTGTAGGATTGGGTAAGAATATTAATACTGAAGGCCATGAGAAGTCTCCTTTTATGCACCCAGATAAAAAAACACTTTACTTTTCATCAGATGGTCATCGAGGTTTGGGAGGATTTGATATTTTCTTTGCAAAGATGAAAAAGACTGATACTGGATATGAATGGGAAATACCACAAAACATCGGCTTTCCGATTAACTCTGAAGACAATGACCTTGGGTTTTTTGTAAGTACAGATGGGGAAACAGGCTATTTCTCATCGACCAATGAATCTGAGAAGTATTTGAGCTTTGGTGGTTGGGATTTATTCTACTTCCCTTTATATGAAGAAGCGAGGCCTTCCGAAATTATTTTCCTGAAGGGTGAGCTAAAGGATGAAAAAGGAGAACCGATCGTTGGTGGAAGCATGGATGTCACCAATGTAAGGACGAAGGAAACCACTAAGGTAGATGTTGATTCTATGTCTGGTAAGTATGCAGTTATTATGACCTTAGAAGAAGATCATGAGGACGATTTTGTGGTAAGTGTAACTAAGGAAAATTACACCTATGCATCTAAATTGATATCCACAAAAGGTAAAACCAAGGCGAGTGCCAGTGCCAGCACGAATGCCAAAAGCAGCACCAATCCCATCACTATCACAAGTGCCAACAACAATACAAAGACTAATGAAAACACCAATGCAAGCACCAACAATAAAACTAAAACCAGTTCAAAAATTAACAGGAATCATAAGGAGCTGGTACAAAAACTAGATGTAAGATTGGAGCAGCTTGTTGTTGGAGAACCTTACAGGTTAGATAATATTAATTTTGCTACAAACTCTTCTTCTGTATTAACAGTTGCCTCTATGGTTACCTTAGATGGCTTTGCCAAGTACCTTATAAGTGTACCTGAAATGATAGTAGCCATCCAAGGTCATACAGATAATGTCG
>DTSC01000035.1 GCA_012965625.1 Flavobacteriales bacterium
TTTTATCATCTATTTCTTCGCTAATATTTAAGCTTTTATAAGAATACTCCAGGGCCTTTTCATAATTACCTTGGTTACTGTAAATAAGCCCAAGGTTGTGGTAAGAAGTAGCCTCTCCATTTTTATTTCCTGTTTCTTGCCTGATTTTCAAGGATTTGCTGTGATATTTCAGAGCAAACTCATAAATGCCTTGCTCTTCGTAAATAATCCCAATGTTGTTGCTTACAACAGCTGTTATATTTTTGTCACCTATTTCTTCACTAATCTTTAAGCATTTATTGAAATACTCCAGGGCCAATTCTTCATTGTCCTGGTCACTGTAAACATTTCCAATGTTATTATAGGCCCTTGCCACACCTTTTTTATCACCTGTTTCTACACTGATCTTTAAGTTTTTATCGAAATACTCCAGACCTAGATTATATTTGCCCTGTTGTACGCAAATTGCTCCAATGTTATTATATAAGTCCGCCATTCCTTTTTTATTGCCTATTTCTTCTTTGATCTTTAAGCTTTTATCGTAATGCTCCAGGGCCTGCTCATAATTGCCCTTTAGATAAAAAGTAACACCCTGAATATTTAAACTACTTGCCATCCCTGCTTTATTGCCTACAGCTTCTGCAAAATCATATTCAATTTGAGCAAAATAAAAAGCAGAGTCAGGCTGTGAAAACAAATACCCATCCCAGGCTATATTGCTCATGGCTTTTAATCGATTGGTATCAGGCTGGGATTTGTCGTTCCACACCCCCCAAAGGGAGTCGAGGTTTACAGCTGAGGCCATGGTGAGGCAAAGGCAGAGGGAGACGAGGAAAAAACATTTTTTCATGTGTCTAAGATAAGTAAAAAACATGCTGTTTATGGAATTTCTGTGGCATATGCATCTATTTAACAAAAAACCATTAACTAAAATCTATGTCATGAAAAATTTAGCAATCCTATTAGTATCATTATTCAGCCTGGCATGCAGCCAGGCAAATGCAGAAACAATAAAAGGCAAGGTATCTGATGCCATCAGCGGAAAGCCAATAAGCGCTGCTATAGTGTCACTTATCAGATCAGGTAAGGAGATCAAAAGCTTAAAAAGCTATGCTGATGGCCGCTATTCCTTTACCCAGGTTAACCCCGGCACCTATTCAATTAAAGTTAAGGCAAAAGGGTATAAACCTTTATCCAGGAAAGGTATCCTGGTAAAAAGCAATCAGACACCGATCATTAATATGCAATTAAGCCCTTTGCCACCCGTAAAGGAAGTTAAAGTTAAGGTGGAAGAGATGGAGCTAGAGGTTGTAGAAGAGGAAGATATGATATTCAATGAAATTCGTTCACCGTCAAAGATTTCACAATCCTATAAATATGGAAACAGGCATAATATGTCGGGTGGTTATGCTCTTGGAAAATACTCAAGCGCAGATGCAAACTACATCCAGCACAACACAGAATCTTATGATGTGATCAACGAGAATATTTTTAAGGAAGTGCTCAACAGTCCATTGTCCACATTCTCTGTAGATGTCGATA
>DTSC01000036.1 GCA_012965625.1 Flavobacteriales bacterium
ACCTTATCGATGCCTTCTACCGCAAAACAGGGGTTCCGGTAGTGCTGAACACTTCATTTAATGAGAATGAGCCTATAGTTAACGATCCGGAACAAGCTTTAGATTGTTTTATGAGGACTAAGATGGATATGTTGGTTCTGGGCAATAATGTGATTACCCGTTAAAATGAAAGTTTCTGTCATAACTGTTTGTCTTAATAGCGAATCAACAATAGAACATTGCATAAATTCAGTATTGGGTCAGGATTATCCTGACATTGAATTTCTTGTAATAGATGGAGGCTCTACAGATAATACACTTAAAATAATTGATCAATACAGAACTCGGATTGCAGATCTTATTTCAGAAAAGGATGAGGGTCACTACCAAGCCATTAATAAAGGCATAAAGCTTGCAAACGGCGAAATTATAGCCATCCTGAATTCTGATGATTTTTATTCAAACAACCAGGTAATATCAAAGGTCGTTGAAAAGTTTATAAGCTCAAATGCTGATGCGCTATACGGTGATTTGCATTATGTAGATAAGGAGGATCACGATAAGGTTATAAGAGATTGGATATCTGGACAATATACTCCAGGCCTTTTTTTACAAGGCTGGATGCCTCCACATCCTGCGTTCTTTGTTAGATCAACTATATATAATAAGTTTGGTGGATATAGGGAGGATCTATCGCTCTCTGCCGACTATGAATTGATGCTCAGATTTATTCATCGTAATCAGATTTCATTGTGTTATGTGCCTGAAGTTCTTGTAAAAATGAGAGTGGGGGGGAAAGGCAATACAAGTATTCTCCAGCGAATAAAAGCAAATTTACAGGATAGAAAAGCTTGGAAAGTAAACAATCTAAATCCAGATCTATTGACCCTGCTGAAAAAACCCCTTATGAAGTTAAGGCAATTTAGATAATAGACTATACAGCTAGCAAGCCTTTATAATAAGATGGTGTTCATCCTAGAATTTGGCTCTCTGTTTACGTTGCTTTCTTTTTGCTGAAGAAAGTTTCTTGTACTTAGCTTTGTAAAAGGTATTTTTTCCACGTATTACATAACCCCCAGTAACAACAGCAAACATATACCAGTCATTATTATCAGGCTCGCCTCTTAGTCTGGTTTCTCCATAATTCTCTGAGGAAAAAAGCCCTCCTGTTAATTCTTCCGCATTTTGGCTTCTGTTGGATAGAATTTCAGCATAAGTGCCATTTTCTGTCCCATCGTTTAATACGTCACCTGGGGCATATCTAGTACTGATATCATCTAGGTAATCGGTAAATGTCATTCTTACTCCTGCCTCAATTCCAAAACGCCAATAGCGCTTAACTGTGTAATAAAATCCAATCCCACCCAAAACGTTAGCCTGGAATCTCTTGTATTTCTCAAAGACGGCCATGTTTCCAGATTCATCTGCTTTTTCTATTCGCCCCTGTCCCTCAGTTCCAAGCGGCTGAAGTGCATACCACTTGTCAAGATATTTGGCCTTTGGGTTATGATAGAAAAAACCGCCACCAATAAATGCATACGAGCAAAAATCTAATCTTAGCCTACCTCTACTTTGTTTCAGCCATCCCCTGTTGTTGATTTGTTTGGCATCAATAAAGTGGTATGCCCCTTGAATGCTTAGTTCATAAATATCATTTCTGAAATGCAGGTTTCTTCCCCTTCTATTCAGATAACCAGACAAACTATCGGCACCGCCAATCCTGATAAGCATCAGGTTAGCTTTAAGAGAAATAACAGGATGCACTTTATATCTGTACCAGAAACCTGCAGCAAACTTTGTTTGCCTAAGCTGTATATCATTGATGAAGTCATTTCTTGAAGTACCCTCACCAATCTTTGAGGTTCCACCTATGTCTCCCAGGTAGTTTGATGCACCAAGCGTGGTTCCAAAATCAATTTTGAACTGGCTATAGCATGGCGTGTACAGCAGTATTGCTCCTAGTGCTATTAATAAGTATGCATTACCTCGAAATAATTTGCTCATGAGGCTAAAATAATAAAATTAATCTACCTATTGCTTTTACTCAGGTTCCAATTCACAAATTTATACGAAATATTCCCAAATTAGTTTATGATGATACATTTTTTATTTTTTAGGACTCTATTTGTTAATTTTGTTTTTTCATAAAACATCTGGTGTCTAACAGAATTATTAAATTATTCGATATTAAATATCCCATCATTCAAGGTGGGATGATTTGGAACGCTTCTTGGAAGCTGGCCTCAGCAGTAAGTAATTCCGGAGGATTAGGGTTAATAGGCTCTGGTTCGATGCGTCCTGACAATTTAAAGCTTCAAATACAGAAGTGCAAGGAGGCTACTGCTTTCCCTTTTGGAGTCAATGTACCTTTGCTCTATCCGCATACAGAAGAAAACTTAAAGATAATTATAAATGAGGGCGTAAAAGTTGTATTTACTTCAGCTGGAAATCCTAAATCATTCACCAATAAATTAAAAGAAAATGGCATTGTGGTTGTCCATGTGATATCGAGCAAAAAATATGCGATAAAATCACAGGAGGCGGGCGTGGATGCCGTGGTAGCAGAGGGGTTTGAAGCAGGTGGGCATAACGGAAGGGAGGAAACAACAACAATGTGTTTGGTTCCGGATGTAGTACGTTCAGTTGATCTTCCAGTTATTGCAGCGGGCGGAATTGCTAATGGAGCCTCTATGCTTGCTGCATTGACTTTAGGTGCTGATGGAGTGCAAATGGGATCGAGATTTGTTGCCAGCGAGGAAGGTTCTGGACATCCAGCCTTCAAGGATCTTGTTGTTGAAGCCGATGAAAGCGCAACTAAATTGGCACTAAAAAAACTTGTTCCTGTACGCCTAATGAAAAATCAATTTTTCAATAAAATTGAAGAAGCTGAGGCTAAAGGTGCCTCTGAAGAAGAACTGAGAAATATATTAGGTAAGGGCAGGGCCAAAAAAGGTATGTTTGAAGGCAACTTAGAAGAGGGCGAATTGGAAATAGGTCAGGTCTCATCAATTATTGATGGCGTAAAACCAGTTAGTGAGATTATAGACAATATTGTATCTGAATTTAACAGCTTATTGGATAAAATGCCTGCCAATAAGTTATAATGGCTAATGATTAATAGCTTTTAGGGTACTGCAGTCCCAAAGTTTATTATAATAAATATTATTTTGGATCGTTTATGATATAAATTACACTATATGTTGTTTTCATTGTAGCAAATATTTTAAATAATTCTGACATGAGAGAATAATTTCCGCACCTGGTTAAATGCAATTTAGGATAATAAGATATTTAACCCTAAATGCACAATTTCAGGACACTCAAAGATCAATACCACAACCTACCTGAATGAATTTGTTAATTAAGAACTTTAAAGAGAATGTATCAACATCATTGTTGTTGGTAAAAAACAAGGATTACATCTTTATTAATTAGTGGCTGAGGTATTTTTGACATATGAAATCTTTTAAAAAGATATCAATTTTATTTATATTCCAGATCCTTTGTGTTAATTTTATTTGGGCACAATCCCCATCTTTGAAATGTTTGGCTGTAGATTCTTTGGGGAATGTTCAAATCTCATGGGGCCAGCCTTCTGATTCATGTGGGTTCTTTACTCAATATGACATCTACTATTCACCTAATTTGGGAGGCCCTTATTCCCTGATTACGAGTATAAGCAACTTCCTTACAACCACCTATTACCATAATGGAGCAAATGCTGATGTTGGCTCTTGTTATTATTATATATCATGCATATCTGGATGCGCAAGCAATATTTCTGATACCCTTAAAACAATACTTCTTGTGCTTAACAATACTATTCAGGGCACTACTGCCCTTAATTGGAATGATACTTATAACCCATTGGTGCCAACCAGTACAGGAATGTATTTAATATACCGTGAAAATAGTTCTCTGGGCTCTATGCAGCTGATTGATTCAGTATTTCAGCTCAACCAATTTGTAGATTCGTTTACTGTTTGTAATGATACCATAGATTATCAAATCGTAATGCTTGATTCATCAGGATGCGTTAGTGCTTCAAATGTTGTGTCTCTTTACCCAGATGGGCTGCAACCAGGAATCGTTATTATTGATTCTGTTAGTATAGACAATATTACGGGTTTTGGAACTATTGGCTGGCAAAGAGGTAATGCCTCTGATATAATGGGATATATTATTTATGTTGCAAATGATTTTGGTGGTTGGGACTCAATAAATACTGTTTATGGAGCTGATAATACTTATTATTTGGATATCCTTTCAGCAATAGATACGGATGCTGTTGTATATAATATTGTTGCGATAGATAGTTGTAATAATAAAGGTGTTTTTGGTGATGGTCATACAACAATGTATCTCGAGGGTTCATTAGATACTTGCCTAGGTGAGGCATTATTATCATGGAATGAATATTATCTATGGTCTGCAGGGGTCTCATATTACGATATATTTGTTAGTGAAAATGGTGCACCATTTTCTTTATTAGGTAGCTCGGGCACAACACAATTTGTTCATACAGGCATAGTTAGGGGAGCGACCTATTGCTATTTTGTCAGGGCAAATGATGGGACAGGATTTATAACAGCTTCTTCAAATACTATCTGTTCATATAAGAATATGGTTACTTCAAGTAATATCTCACTTGTATTAACTGCCGAAGCTCGGGATTCTATAAAAAATGTTCTTTATTGGAATGAGGATCCTAACTGGGGTAGCTTAATTAGCGGATATTTTATTTATAGAAGTTTTGACGGCGGAAAATTTGAACTTGTTGGATTTCAGCCTTTTGGTACAGGTGTATTTACCGACAGTTTGATGCCCTTAGACGATTTTAGTAGTGGAATAGGAGAGTTTTGCTATTATGTTGTGCCCAGCAAGTCATCTGCCAATCTCTATGGTTGTATAGATACCAGCAATATAGAATGTGTAACCCAGTTTCCCAAATATGTTGTCCCCAATACTTTTACTCCTAATGGCGATGGTATAAATGATGTTTTTCTGCCGATCAGGGTTTTTGTAGACAAAACAGATTATCTGTTTATTATATACAACAGATGGGGCCAAAATCTTTTTGAAACGACTAATCCGGATATTGGTTGGGATGGTAAACTAAAAGGTTCCAAAGTCCAGAATGACGCTTATGTTTATTACGTATCCTTTAAAATCAGAGGTAATGAACAGGTGGTTAAGGCGGGGACTGTAATGTTATTACGATAATTATTTTCTTCAAGTTTTGTTAAGAATCTGCAATTAATTACTAATTTTGTCCTGCAAATAATTTAAGTTTATGAAACTATTTGCACCCACCTCGATAAAACTAGGACTTACATACGACGATGTCTTGCTTATTCCAGCTTATTCTGAGGTACTTCCAAAACCGGAGGATATAGATCTAAGCACACACCTTACAAAGAAGATAAAGCTTAACCTCCCTATTGTATCATCAGCAATGGATACTGTTACTGAATCACGGCTTGCTATTGCTATGGCTCAAGAAGGAGGAATAGGAGTCCTTCATAAAAACATGACAATTGAAGAACAGGCTCTTAAAGTTAAAACGGTAAAGCGTTCTGAAAATGGAATGATTTTAGATCCCATTACTTTGAATTCAGATGCTCTTATAGGCGACGCAATTCACTTGATGAAGCTAAATGATATTGGCGGTATACCCATATTAGATAGTCGAAAGAAATTGGTTGGGCTACTTACAAATAGAGATTT
>DTSC01000037.1:0-1323 GCA_012965625.1 Flavobacteriales bacterium
ATGGTGAATTATTTGTTCTTCCCAGGTTAAGTGCCCTGTACAAGATGAATTCAAACTTTAGTATTCGCCTAGGCGGAGGGATGGGTTACCGGATGCCCACCATTTTCAACGAAGAAGCAGAACCCTTTGGCTACAAGGGCATACGGCCTATTGACTTTGAAAACGTAAAAGCCGAGCGCTCCTATGGAGGGAATATCGATTTCAAATACCAGTCCACCTTCAATTCAGAAAATATACTATTCACCTTCAACCAAATGTTTTTTTACAACCTGATAGACAACCCAATTCTTTTGGACATGGATACTACTGGAATACGTGAATATTCCAATACAGGCGACTTCCTGAACAGCAGGGGTTTTGAATCACAAATCAAACTGACCCTATGGAAATTCACTTGGTTCTTTGGGTATACCTATACAGAAGCCTTTCTGCAAGAAGGTGATTTAACAACAGACCTTTTGTTAACACCCATGCATAGCATTAAAGGAGACTTGCTCTTTGTTGAAGACAATAAATGGAGGATCGGCTGGGACTACGAATACAAATCAGAGCAATTTCTTTCCAACGATTTAAAATCACGTTCGTTGTTCACTACGGGCGTTGTAGTGGAGCGTACAATTGAAAGTTTTGTCCTGTTTCTCAATGCAGAAAACTTTACAGACACCAGACAGACGAGATATGAATCCCTGACATCAAATCCCTATAATACCCCACAATACACCGAAGTTTGGGCGCCTTTAGACGGCTTCTTTTTTAATGCAGGACTAAAAATAAAATTATAACAGACTAACGATAATTTCGACAAGATTATTAGTTCAGTATCTTTTGTTTAATATTTTGGGGGCAAACTCTCAATGCTTTTGTCTATTTCCTCCTAAACAATAAGGTTGTAATTCGAGCCTTTGAACAGACACAATGCCTACAATAAGCAGGGTTCTTAATTAGGCGTAAATTAAATGGCTATTAAAAGGGTGTTTTATATCGTCTCCCCAGCATCCTTTATTGCGGGTATGGACTAGAGCAAAACTACTTCCCCAACTTATGCAGCATTTTTGCATGGTTGACCAAAGCTCCGAAAAAAGATGATTGGGAATAATATGGCAACCCAAACTCTTCAGCAGTTCTTTTCACAATTTTAGAGACTTCCCTGTGATGCACATGACACATAGTAGGAAAAAGATGGTGTTCTATCTGATAATTTAAACCACCAACATACCAAGATAACAACCTGTTAGACGGCGCGAAATTTGTTGTAGTAAGCAGCTGATGTTTTGCCAAATCACCATCAACATTATTATCACTGTCTGGCAATGGGTACTCTGC
>DTSC01000037.1:1340-5318 GCA_012965625.1 Flavobacteriales bacterium
AAACATGGGCGGGCTGAAAGACACATCCTAAGATTAATCCAGCTACAAAGTGCATACAGAACCAGCCAATAATTACATGCCACCAAGGCATGTTCACTAAAAAGAGGGGAAGTGCGATAAAAAAGGAATAATAGAGGACTTTTTGAATGATCAGCCTGATCATCTCCTTACGATAGGTGGCACCTTGTTGTTTTATCAAACCTTTTGCATTATACCTGGAAAGCTGCTTAAAATCTTTGGTAGTAGCCCATCCAAAAGTCATTAAACCATATAAAAACCATGCATATACAGACTGAAATCTGTAAAATGGCTTGGCCGGCTGGTGGGGAGAAAATCTCATCAAGCCATGAGGTTCAATATCTTCATCCAGCCCATCTATGTTTGTAAAAGAATGGTGCAAAACATTATGCTGTATTTTCCAGTTAATAGAAGATCCAGCAGAAAGGTTAAGTATCAGCTCCCCAATAAAATTATTCAGCTTTTGGTTTTTAGAAAGAGCTCCATGACAAGCATCATGCATAATACCCAGGCCACATCCAGCAAGACCAATTCCCATTAATACCCATAAACTATAAAATGCCCATGAGCTTCCATAAAAGCCGTTACTTAAAATAATAGCAAAAGGAGCAAGATATAATGATGGTAAGATGATGACTTTAATCCAGATTCGATAATCTCCCTTTCGAGAAATATTTTTAGTTTTAAAATACTCGCTAACCCTTTTTCTTACTGTAGTCCCAAAACCTGTATCGTTTTGTGGGATAAACTTAACTGCATTAAAAGTTCTTGATACCATAACACTAATTTTGAAAAGTTTCCGCAAAGGTACTAAATATTGAACACATTAATAATCTCTAATGATTCCATCAGATAAAACAAAAAGAAAGAACAAAAATTACCCTGATGGAAATTTGACTTTGAATAATTAGATTATAGTCTACTGCATTAAGACAAATGAAAATTACTATTCTGCTCCATATTTACTTTAACTACATTTGCAGGCTTCATTAAAAGGTGCTCAAGTTATGGACATACGAAATATAGCAATTATTGCTCATGTTGATCATGGAAAAACAACCCTGGTTGACAGAATTCTGCATCAGGTTAAATTATTCAGGGATAATCAAGAGGTAAAAGAATTAATTTTGGACTCAAATGACCTGGAGAGAGAGAGAGGGATAACCATTTTAGCAAAAAATGTATCCATAAGGTATGAAAACACAAAAATAAATATTATCGACACCCCAGGACACTCAGATTTTGGCGGAGAAGTAGAACGAGTATTAAATATGGCCGATGGGGTACTATTACTTGTCGATGCATTTGAAGGCCCAATGCCACAAACAAGATTTGTTTTACAAAAAGCACTTGAACTAGGTTTAAAAGCAATCGTCGTAATAAATAAAGTTGATAAGCCTAATTGCAATCCAGAAGAAACTAATGAGCTTGTTTTTGAACTCATGTTTTCACTTGATGCAACAGAAGAACAGCTGGATTTCCCTACAATTTACGGTTCTTCTAAAGATGGATGGATGGGTGCTGATTGGAAAACACCACAGAAGGATGTTACCTATCTGCTAGATTCAATTATCAACTATTTCCCCACCCCAGAAAACAAGCCCGGAACCTTACAACTTCAGATAAGCTCATTGGATTACTCGTCATATACAGGCCGAATTGCTATTGGAAGAATACATCGAGGTAGTATTAAAATGGGTGATTCCGTTTCAGTTGTGCAGAGAAATGGTCAAATAAATAAATCAGTTGTCAAGGAGCTTTATCTTTTTGAAGGGCTCGGTAAAGAAAAAACAAAACAAGAAATAAAGTCTGGTGAAATAGTAGCTGTTTTGGGCCTCGAAAACTTTGATATCGGAGACACAATTGCTGATTCAGAAAACCCCGAAGCGTTAAAGCCAATTTCTATAGATGAACCTGCCATGAGCATGCTTTTCACAATTAACAACTCTCCGTTTTTTGGCAAAGAAGGAAAATTTGTTACTTCTAGGCATGTAAGAGAACGATTATTTAAAGAGACAGAAAAGAATCTTGCTTTAAAGGTCCAGGAAACAGACTCTCCGGATAAATTGATGGTCTTTGGCAGAGGTATTCTACATTTATCTATTTTGGCTGAAACCATGAGGAGAGAAGGATATGAAATTCAACTGGGACAGCCAAAAGTAGTGATCAAGGAAATCGATGGATTCAAGCATGAACCAATAGAGCTATTAAACATCAGTGTGCCTGAAGAATTCTCAGGGAAGGTAATAGAAATTATTACCAAAAGAAAAGGTGATATTCTTAATATTGATACAAAGAATGACAGGATAAACCTGGAATTTAAAATTTCAGCCAGGGGCTTGATTGGTCTTACCAATCCTATATTAACAGCAACCCAGGGTGAAGCCGTAATTTCACATCGCTTTAAAGGGTATGAACCCTGGAAAGGTGAAATACAAAACAAAAGAAATGGCGTTTTAATAGCGATGGAAACTGGAACTTCAATAGCCTATTCAATTGACAAATTACAAGACAGGGGCAAATTCTTCATTAACCCAAATGAAGAAATTTATGCAGGGCAGGTAATCGGAGAAAGCACAAGACATGATGATCTGGTAATTAATGTAATAAAGACAAAAAAACTATCAAATATGCGCTCATCTGGTGCAGATGAAAAATCATCCATAGCTCCTGCAATTAAATTCTCTTTGGAAGAGGCAATGGAGTATGTTGGCGAAGATGAATATGTAGAAGTTACACCTAAATTCATTCGATTGAGAAAAATATTGCTCAACGAGCATGAAAGAAAGAAAACCAAGAAATCTGAAGGATAATACATGACAGAAAATACAAGCTTGAAATTACAGCCTCCTATCTGGTGAATGCTGATTTTATACCAGAATTTCGTCCTTAAAATGAAAATTTATTCCAAAAAAATACCTGATCACACGATATAATATTAACTTTGCAGCTTATATTAATATTAATAAATTATCAACATGAGTAAAGGCACAGTAAAATTCTTCAATGAATCTAAAGGATTTGGATTCATTACTGAAGATGGCGGTAGTAAAGATCACTTTGTACACGTTTCCGGATTAATTGATGAAATCCGAGAAGGAGACACTGTAGAATTTGAGTTACAAGAAGGTAAAAAAGGAATGAACGCAGTAAATGTAAAAGTGATTTAATATTTACTCCTAATCTTTTATACAACACTAAAGCCTGTCAATTTGATGGGCTTTTTTGTTTTTTAAAACTGTGGTTGTTAAGATTTGTTTTTTATAAATTTTAAAAGTCCAAAAATTGAAACATTTGAAGTTTCTGAACGTACATATAAGCCATCCTAGAACAAGTAAGCTTATGCCAAAGAAATATTTCACCTTTTTTTTTCCAATAATATTTTCCTTTTTTACGCTGGCGACTTATTCGCAGTGTGATTCTATTAACATCAACGGAAACCTCCATTTGAGTTCTGACACCACCCTAAATGGAGCTCTCAATATTTCTGGAACCTTTACCATCCCTTCGGGAATAACTGTTATAGTAGAGCCATATTCTATTGGAAATTGTGGACGACTTAATATATATGCAGAAAATATTATTATTGAAGGGACTATAAATGGAGATTCCGCTGGATATCCTGGCGGCACAGCCGGTTTGGGGGGATCCGTAGTAAGCAGCTCGACAGGTGATGAGACTGCATTAACTGATTGCAGTAATTCTGGCTCTGCAGGGCAGATTGAAATAGAGGGAGGATATCCAGGTAATGACGGACAAGGGGCAGGATTTGGCCATGGTGGAAAGACTGGCAATTCTGGCTCAGGCCCCAAGCAACATTGTGGCACTTTTAACGATCATATTGGGTTGGTCGGTGGTTCGTCTGGTGGCAGTAGTGGTGGTGGTGGCAGTTATGGAGGTATTGGCAAGTCTGGTGGTTCGGGAGGAAATGGAGGACTATCATATACTTTTAATAATCTA
>DTSC01000037.1:5351-5705 GCA_012965625.1 Flavobacteriales bacterium
GCAGTTAATGCAGGAAATGGGAAGTCAGGAGGCAATGCTGGTGTTGAGTATGGTACACCATCTAGTACCAATCTGATCAACGGAATGGACATCAGTTCTGGTTCTGGAGGTGGAGGTTCTGGAGGTGGAGGAAGATCATATAGTTTAGGATCGCAAGGATCTTCCGGAGGTGCTGGAGGTGGAATGATAAAGTTGCTCGCCGAAGACAGCTTGATTGTAAGTGGCACTTTAAGTGTTGACGGAGCTAAGGGAGGAGCGGGAGGAGCTGGAGGTGATGGTGGGTCTGGTGGAGCTGACAATTGTTGTTTTGATCTTAATTCTGGATGTGAAGAAAATACATATTCATGTGGTGCC
>DTSC01000038.1 GCA_012965625.1 Flavobacteriales bacterium
GTTGACATCGCTAACCGTGACTCCGTATACTCCTGCTGGAAGTCCAGTATCGGTACTGCTAGTATTGCCTGTGCTCCACAAATAGCTATAGGGTGCTGTACCTCCAGAAGTAATTACTGTGGCATCTCCATTAGAGGAACCGCAAGCAGGCGAGGTGCTGCTGTCAGCAATGACCAATACTGCAGGTTCGCTCACCACAATGCTCCTGCTTACCGTACAGCCGAGAGTATCGGTAACTAAAACCTCATAAGGGCCAGCTGCCAAATTATTTATGGCGGTACCACTATCTCCTGTAGACCAGGAATATGTATATGGCGGTGAACCTCCTGTCATGCTGATACTTATAGAGCCGTCTCCACTGCCCTGGCAGCTAACATCCTGAATGGTTGGGCTGCTGATGCTTGGAGCACTCACGTCGTTGATCATTACAGAAGTGAATCCGCTGCAGCCATTGGTATCGGTAACAGTAACCATGTAGATGCCTGAAGCTAGGCTGTCCGCTATGTCCAATGTATCCCCACTGGACCAATGTATGTGATAGCTGCCAAAAGCATTGGATACAGAATCTACCTGGGCTTTGCCCGTGGACTCGTTACAGACCGCATCATTTAATGAGCTGGCATAGACCAATATCTGTGCTGGTTCTACTATTGTGAAGCTATCAGTAAAGGTACAGCCAATTGTTGAATCGGTAAATGAATAGGTATAATTGCCAGCAGAAAGCGCTGTATCGTTGGCTCCGTAAAGAGTGTAACCATAGTTTCCACTACCATAGGCCATGGTAAAGGAGATACTACCATCGCTGGAAGCATAGCAGGATGCATTGACTATAGAGGTGGAAAGAGATGAAAAGTTTACTGTAACAGTGTCTTCACAAGTGCCGCCATTTCCATCGCTTACTGTTACACTATAAGAAGTAATTGAATCAGGTGCTACAGTTATGCTGGCCGTAGTATCACCAGTATTCCAAAGATAATTTGTTGTTGCATTTCTTACACAGCGTACAGAGTGACCGAGAGATTTGGGGCCTGTACCTTCAACGCATTGGGTATTGTTGTACAACAGATATCTCAAATGAGCCCAACCAACATCGGTAGAAGTCCAGAAATCTGCATCACCTCCCATGTCGCTGTAGCCTCCATTTACACCTCTAATACCTCCTGGAAGGGCTGTAAAACCACTGCTATTGGTAGCCCCGGTATTTGGATTTCCCCAATGTGCTGTACCGGCTTCTTTCATCTTACCTCCGGCAACAGCACCACCTCCCAAATAGTCTGTCAATGTAAAAAACTCCGCATTTGATGGGACATGCCATCCGCTGGGGCACAAACCCGCTGAATTGTCTACTGCATACCAATTGTACAGCATGCCATAGGTTGAATTGTGAGCAGCACTATCGTTGTCGTACCAGGCATACGAGCCCACCGTATCGGCAGCCCACATGGGATTATTTGATCCCGGATAATTAATTGGTGTTCCATCATCGTATCTGGAAGTTTTGAGGTTTTCAGCAAACCATTCCTGGGTACCAATTACCACAGTTTCGTATATATTTCCATCTATATCAGCAACCACATTGTTTACACTGGATACACTCAGGGTCACGCTATCTCCGCTACAAATGGCAACATCGTCTGCTTCAACAGAAAGGAAGCTCACATACACATTATCCTGAGAGGTGCAATTAGAGACAGTGTCTGTAACGGTTACGATATAATCACCTGAATGATCAGCAACAATGGTTTGGGTACTTTCACCGGTACTCCAATCATAGCTATAACCACCAGGCCCTGCATCAAGGAGTACACTGGATGAATCACATTCACTATATTTACTCTGACCACCCAATAGATCTACCTGTGGTGAAGAACCTACATACACGGTCACAGTATCACTACATACTGCACCGTATCCGTCGATGACTTCGACCCAATAAGTTGAATCATTAGTTGGTGCAATATCAATACTGGGAGTACTATCACCAGTGGACCAGGCATATTGATAATCAGCAGTAAACAAGCCCCTTGCTTCGATAGAATCCATGGCATAATTGTAGAAAGCAACATCGTCAAGAAAACCGGTGTATTCCTGATTAGGATCAAAATTACCACCTACTTGGTCTTGCTCCCTGCCCAGCCAAAGGCCTCCGCTATCAATCTGTAAAAGACCGGGATCAAGGGTACCTGAAACACTATGTTCCCCATCAAAATACACATTTATTTCTCCAGTATTATTTGTTCTGGAGAATACCAAATGGTGCCAAATATTATCATTAATGTCTTCTAAATTTTTCGTGTTGCCTTTAACTTGAACCCATGGAGGTGGGCTATCTCTATTATAAACAGCAAATTCACCGAACTGAGAAGTATTTGCACCTGATATGATACCCTCTTCATCAGCAGATGTTTTCAACCATATGCTTACCGTAAAATCACCCATGCTATCCATCACTTCGTGTGGTAGCTCAATACCGCCACCATGGTTGAAATAATAGGCACTTTGCAGATTACCGTACCTGTCGGTTCCAAGTGCTGGCATTCCATTATTGTCTGCGACCACTGTTCCATGATAGTCATTTCCACTTTCGTCTTGTACACTGCCGTTAAATGGGTAATAGGCAACCATGCCACTATCTGGAACAATGGAATTTACCCCAACAACCTGCAATGAAATTTCATCACCTTCACAGATGGTCGTATCACCTTTTTCTATATTTCCATTGACAAGACTTACGTACACTGTATCTGTTGCCGTGCAGTTATTTATCGTATCCGATACCTCAATCGAATATTCACCTGTTGCGATCGCAGTAATGGCTTGTGTAGTGTCTCCTGTACTCCATTTATAGGTATTGTACCCAGCCCCTGCATCCAGATAATGGCTTACTTCACAAGCGGAAATTGTATCAGTACCAATATCAAATAACTGCTGGCCCAGCACCAATACGATTATGCTATCTATGCAGGTTTTGAAGGTATCTTCTGCTACATAGTAATAGGTAGTGGTGCTATCTGGCGCGACCATAACATAAGATTGGGAATCGATTACCGTATTGATATCGCCCTCTGTCCAGTAGGTTGATTGCATATCTACCAGAGCACCATTGTGATAGAGCTGTGCAATCTCTTCCTCGCTCAATGCACAATCATAGATGGTAAACTCATCAATGGCAATATGAGCATTTACATTTGTTAGACCACCGGCAGGAATACCATCCTGAAAAAATGCTAAACGGATACTGTCTGAAGTATTATTAACAGTATCAGAACCAATAAAACTACTTCCTTCTAATACTCCGTTGTAATAGATCTTCAAGGAATCTCCGTCCCGGACTCCAGTCATAAATGTCCAGGTATTTGTATCGTTAGGCAAATGTGAGGTACCGTTAGCAATATAGCTTGAAGTAGCACTTTCAACAAGAAAACTGGGTTTATTTAAAATAGAATTATTTAATCCATTACCAACACCCAAGATCCATTCAGAATAACCAGTGCCATTTAAACTATTAACATCAAATTTACTACCTTCAAAGACATTATCGTAAATATTTGGATTCCCTCCAATAGTTCCAGTACTATCTACACTATCCTTTCTCATCACCCAATAGGAAATGGAAAATTCCTCATTTCCGAGATCATAATGAGGGGCATCGGGTATATTTAAATAGCCATCCCAACCATCAAATAATATTGCCGAACTGGAGTTCCCAAAACGATCATCAACATAGCTAAAGCCTCCGAAAAGTGTACCGTTGTTTCCGTACCCACTTTCGTCGTTTGTATTTCCGTCTAAGGGAAAGTAAGCAAGAACGCTTTGGCAAGGCTCTTGGGTAGTGAGCAAAATACTATCTCCCTTGCATAAGGTAAGGGTATCACCTTGCTGAATAGCTGAAGAGATTATTCCGACTACCACCGTTAAAGAAAAGGTACATCCGTTTGAATCCAGCAGATAGCCCTCATAGGTTCCCTCACATCTGTAAAACTGAAAATATCCAGGACCTGATCCGGAAGATATCAATGTATCAGAATAAGTGCTGCTATTGTAGTCATAAATGAAGGCCTTGTACGGCGGATTTCCCATATCAATCCAAAGACCGATCTCCCCAGCACAACCCGTATCTTCTTCGCATGCAGGCTGCTCAACCCAAATGGCCCATTCAGCACTATCGCAAGGGACTTGGGCATATGAAATGCCTGTAATCGTCGTATAAAACAAGATTAAGATGAAGAGTGTTTTTTTAATCACAACATTAAAATTAAGAAATTGGCAAGCATACACGTCAACATTCCTTCAAGTTGATATGTACGCATTCAAGATAAAAATGTTCCGGTTATTTTGGCTTTTTTGAGCCAAAACCATATCTCCAATATACTCCAATAACAACCTGCCTCTAAGCAAGCGACCTTCTCCCATCCAACCTAACAAAGTAAACCCCTGGCAGCAGTTTGGCCTTTTTAGAAAGCAGGTATTTATGTAAAGAGGAATTGTAGAGCAAAAAAAAACAAGAGAATGCCTCTAACCAGTTTTGGTCTTAAAGGCTATAATTCGTACCTTTATTCACATAATCAATTTTATATGGAATTCTTGAAGGCTTGTAATAAGCTAACTCTTGTAATAATTTGGTTGCTCGTGTTCTTGGCTTGTAAAAAGGATCCCAAGATGATGCCTGAATCGTCAACTAATGTTGAAGTTACGCCAGATCCTATTATTCCACATGCTCCGCCCCTTGCTGATGCATTTGGGCTTGCTGTTCCACACCTTACCCATGCCAGGGATGTTGATATCGCTGCCAGGTATGATGCCGGCGTGAGATGGGTAAGAAGAGACTTGAGCTGGACAAAGGTAGAAGCTGTTCAGGGTACATTTGACTTTGCCAGCACTGATATAGTTGTTGATGCTGAGCTTGCTATGGGGATGGAAATACTTGCCATATTGGATTATGGGCATCCGGACTACGCCTCAGGTTCAGGAGGCGATTCCCATTATCCTCCAGATGATTTGGCAGATTATGGTACATATGTTCGAGAAACAGTTACTCATTTTAAGGATAGAATTGATGTGTGGGAAATCTGGAATGAACCCAATTTTGTAAATTTCTGGAAACCCAATCCGGATCCGGGCTCCTATGGAGATTTGGTATTAGTAGCCATCTATGAGATCCGGCAAGCTGATCCATCTGCCAAGATTATGCTGGGTGGTATGCTTGGCAATATAGATCCCGGATCTTATGGAGGGCAGCCCTGGGGCTTCCTGGAAGCAGTGCTAAGTGCACATCCCAGCTTACTCTCCAATATTGATATATTGTCCATACACCCCTATACGTGGCTGCAGTATGTTGAACCTGAGATCCTCTCAGGTGTGGTTAACACATTCCAGATTGGTTTTTCGGAGATGGTCCTCAATTGCAGGGATATTGCTGACCAAGCAGGATACCCCAACATACCCATTTGGATTACAGAGTTGGGTTGGCATACGGCAACACAGGCAATTATTACGCTAGGGGTTTCTGAAGAGAAACAGGCTGCATTGTGGGTAAGAAGCTGTGTATTGGCATTTTCCCTTGGGGTAGAAAAGGTCTTTCCGTATTCATATTCTGATGGATCAGGTGATCTTACTGATAAAGAATCACATTTTGGAATGATGCGGTATTTAGCCAATGCAAGCACTACCAGCCTTCCGCACGACCCAAAACCTGCCTATAATGCCTATCAAACAATGACTGGGTTACTATCGCAGTGTGGGTTCGAGAAAGATCTTAGGGATGACTTGGGATTATTGCCCACTGAATTTGCTTACCGTTTTTCTGTGACCAACAGCGATGATGTGGTAATCGTTGCATGGAGCACTGGGCTTCTTCCGGTTCCCATTACGCTTAACTCGATTCCAAAGAGCATGATTTCTACTACAGGCATGAACCTGCCTGTAAGCTCCAATGTAATAAATGTTGGCAGCAACCCTGTATTTATTGTGATGTGATTGCTGGGAAGGTGCTTAGTTTATCTTTTGATCAATGTAATATTCCCTGATTCAAAGATTTCTTCTACATTCATGATGCTCACCCTTAGCTTATAGGCAAATACACCAGAATTTAATTCCTTACCATTATTTTTATTAGTTCCGTCCCAGCCCTCTCCGTACCTACAGCAATGACCATCCTGGCGAATGGACTCGGATGCATCTGTTGTCTGAAAAACCATATTCCCCCACCTATCATAAATCACAAGCTCAAGAGCCTTAATATTAGCACCATAAACATAGAGCCTTTTGTTATCAAGTTGATTGCTGGTAGGCGAGAATATATTTGGAATATAAAAATTGAATGCCATGGATACTGTAACTGTCATCATGCTGGCACTTGAACAACCTTGTATATTGCTTCCAGTAACTGAATAGGTAGCGGTTTGTGTAGGGGCTACATTAATACTAGTACCTGTGTCTCCGGTACTCCATAGATAGGTGCTGGCACCAGAAGAAAAAAGATCAAGATTGGTCCCAAGCACAATTGAGGTGTCGCTGCTTAGCTGAATTACAGGATTATCATAAACCGTTAGTTCACTTATTATAATACTATCGCAGCTATTCGACGCAACTAGAGTATCATAATAAATTCCGGTATTTAATTGATAGCTGCCTCCGGCGAGTAAACTATCCCCCTGGCAAATAGTATAACTTATTGGGTTGGTAGTAACCGGCAATACATTTATGCTTGTTATTAGGATGCTATCACAGTTGTTTGCCGCAACAAGGGTGTCATAATAAATTCCGGTATTTGTTTGATAGCTGCCCCCGGCGAGTAAACTATCTCCCTGGCAAATAGTATAACTTACTGGGTTAGTGGTAACCGGCAGTATAGTTAGGATGGTTATTATAATGCTATCACAGCTATTTGCCGCAACAAGGGTGTCATAATAAATTCCAGTATTTGTTTGATAGCTGCCCCCGGCGAGTAAACTATCTCCCTGGCAAATAGTATAACTTACTGGGTTAGTGGTAACCGGCAGTATAGTTAGGATGGTTATTATAATGCTATCACAGCTGTTTATGGTCAATAAGGTATCATAGTAAGTTCCTGTATTAGTCTGATAACTGCCCCCTGCCAACAGGCTGTCACCCTGGCAAATATCATAGCTTATTGCGTTGGTGGTTACAGGCAGTACAGTTAGCGCAGTTACGATAATACTATCGCAGCTGTTTATGGTCAATAAGGTATCATAGTAAGTTCCTGTATTAGTCTGATAACTGCCCCCTGCTAGTAAACTATCCCCCTGGCATATATTCATAGTCAATGGGTAGCCATTACCTGATGAAATACAATTGCCAGGGCAATTTACACTGAAAGAAGCGATTGGGTCAATATTCAGCCCTGAAGGAGTCCAGTTAGCTGTTGCCCAAATAGGATCATCTACCTCTATACAGTAAAGGCAGGGATTATTATATGCAATAAAACCCGTCATATTTTGCTGATCGATATTTCTCATATTCAAACAGGTAAGCTGATTGTCCCTGCACATCAAGAATTCTAAAGCAGTATTTAAGGACAGGTCTAGTGAAGTAAGCTGATTAAGAGTGCAATACAAAGAAATCAACGCAGTATTATTGCTTAGGTCTATGCTTGAGATTTGGTTTACCTCAAAATCCAGCTCCTCTAAACTGATATTTGTACTTACGTCCAGAGAAGTGAGCTGGCAGAAGTCAGTATACATCCACATTAAAGCAGTCAGGCCGGTTACATTTAAGCTAGTTAGTGGATTCCCTGAGCAATCAAGCTGGATTAAGTTCGTATTCTGACTTACATCTAGTGTAGTAAGCTGATTGCCCCAACAACTTAAATCTGACAATGAAGCAAAGTCCTCTATACCGGTTAAGTCACTTATATTAGAAGAACCGATAAACAGGTTAATAACCGAACTTATGTTGGCAGTTGGTACAAAGTCATCCAGTGGCCCTGTATCATAACCCAGATTAATCAATTTCTGCTCAAAATTATCATCTGGCACATAGGTCTGCTGCCCAAAGGCAATACAGGGCATAAGGATCAGGATGAGTAACCATCGTTTCATTCCCAAATATAAGAAAAGCAGATAATAAATTCTTTAAAAAGAGATTACTCAGCTTTAATTTAATGAGGACACCTTTTTTTTGTTAAAAATCAACATACTATGTGTAACATATAGAGCAGGTAAATTGTCTTACTATATGTTAATGTTAAATTAGTCTTGGTCGCAGGCATGCGAGCATACATCGCAGAAGTTGGCGCCTTGGCATCATTAGTTTTCAATAGTAAATCAACCCTTGTAATATTGCCAATGTGCTATAGTTGTTATTTTTAAGTAGAAACTGATTATTTTTTATTATTAAACAGAATTAAAATGAAAAAAATAAAATTTCCAGTTATAATTATCCTAATTATTATCTGCAGCTCCATAAGTAATATAAGCTATTGTCAGAGAAGCTCAGATCTTGGCATAATGTTGTCAACCAACGATTTAAACAGGTTGATTTTAGAATATCGAAAACCATTTAGTGAAGAGCACCGTTTTAAAATAGGGGCTTCATATGGAGAAAGCAGCAATCAAGACCCTTGGGAAAGAATTATTGCTGTAAATGATAGTTTATTTACTGAAAGAGTTACTACTAACAGCATTAAAGCAGTTAATCTGAGATTTGGTGTGGAGCGTCAAATAAAGGCCTCTATGTTTTCATTTGGAGCTGATCTGCTTATTGGATATCGAAGCACCACAAGGTCAAGGAAAAACAGCTATATGCTATTAGGTAATGCTGGCAGCTGGAGAAACCCTCATCCCTATCTTAACCCAGAAGGTTTTGATCCAAAGGAATCTCAAATAAGACGACATTTTATTATTCCGGGCCTGCAATGGCATTTATCAATGGAGCTACCATTAGGAAGCAAGGAACAACTTTTTCTAAATATAGTGTATGCAGCTCAGCTTGGAATGGAAAGGCACTTAAAAGACACAGATATACATGATCCTTTAAATGAATATGGGGATTTAGGGTCAGCACCCACATTGACTCTCTTTAATGCCCATTCTAGATTTGGAATTGGTTTAAAATATAAGCTTGGAAACAAGAAGGTTAAAGAGAGTCTCTAATGACTTCAAAGAAAAACTACATGGGATTAGACAATAATTTCCGCAAAAGCTTCAATCATTATACTTTCTTGTTTATTAAAACCAACTGATGCACAATTAATAATTGCCATATCACTTTGTGAAAGACTCTCTATTAAACTCTAGTATGGTTTGCTATTCTGCAGGTACAACATCGTCTGCACCATGCGTTAGTTTATTTAGCTTTTTAACAAAAACGAGCAACAGTGCTCCGAAGGCAAAACAGAAAATAAAAACACCTATAAAAATGGCGTGCTCTCCGGCGTTTTGAGCAGCTTCTCCCACCAGGCCAGCAATCTTATTTCCAATACCTGATGCGAAAAAATAGGCCCCCATCATAAAGGAAGCGTATTTTGCTGGTGCCAATTTGGTGATAAAAGATAATGCCACTGGGGAAATGCTCAGCTCTCCAATTACGTGTAACAGGTAAGCGCCGAGCATCCAGTAAATTGAGGCTTTCCCATCTAAGGAATCCGTGACTTGAACTGCCGCTGCGGCAAGCAAAATAAAACCCAAACTGGTGATAATCGTTCCCACTCCCATTTTGAACAGAGAAGAGGACTCCAGTCCTTTTTTTCTCCATTTTACCCAGAACCAAGCTATGGGAGCACCAATAACGATGACGTAAAATGCATGAAGGGCCTGCAGAAAGCTGGCCGGCACTTCAAAAGAACCCACCATGCGGTCTATCTTTTCTTTTGCATAAAGATTCATTAATCCGCCTGCTTGTTCATAGGCTCCCCAAAAAACGATGACCACTACAAACGATAGCAGAAGAACGACCATTCGGTCTTTTTCAATGCCTGTTAAGGGTACGGCTTCTTTAGAGTTCTCATCGCGAACTGTCGGAATGAAATCTCCCACACCCTCCAGGTATTTTTGTCCCCATATGTATACCAGCAAACCGATGATCATGCCAATTCCCGCCAGCCCAAATCCGTAGTGCCAGTTGATGACCTCTCCCAAATAGCCCACTAATAATGGTGCAGAGAACGCTCCAATATTGATCCCAATATAAAATATGGTAAAGGCAGTATCTCTTCCGGATTCGCCCCTTTTGTACAAACCGCCCACCATAGTGGATATATTGGGTTTTAGCGCGCCTACTCCCAAAATGATGAGTACAATGCCGGTATAGAAGCTATAGATGGAATCAAGGGCAAGTATGAGGTGCCCAATACTCAAAAGCACACCCCCCAGCATTACCGCTTTCTTTTGTCCCAGGAAGCGGTCGGCTAGCAAGCCTCCAGGAACAGACATGACATATACCAGCATGGTGTACCAGCCGTAGAGTTCAAGAGCGGAAGTGTTGGATAGTCCCATTCCCGGATTGGTTACATCGGTCTTGGCTGTTAAATACAGAACCAATATTGCCCGCATTCCATAAAAGGAAAAGCGCTCCCATAATTCAGTGAAGAAGAGGATGTAAAGGCCTTTTGGGTGGCCCATAAATGTATTTTCTTGCATGGTATGTTTATTAAGTTTTTTAATCCAAGTGTTTAACGCCCTCGTAAAAATAACAAAACCCTTCCATTCGGAAGGGTTTTTATTTTGCGGAGAGTGAGGGATTCGAACCCCCGGTACCCGTGAAGGTACAATGGTTTTCAAGACCATCGCATTCGACCACTCTGCCAACTCTCCGGCGCAAAAGTATTAATTTTTCGATTTGGTTTCATAGAAAACGAAATAGTCTTGCTTTAATGCATCACTGGCATCATTATAGCTAGACCTTGATTAAGGCAATAGCTCATCATTAAAGAAATAAGAATCAAAATTTGTATCTTCGTTGTATATTTTTTCTTTGTGAAATCAATTGTCCTTCTCTTTATTTTATTCATAACAACCTGTTTCGGTGCAAGCAGCCAGGACCTGGATGTTTTCTTCTCAAAAGCCCTGTTTCAAAGCCCAGAGAATTATGCTTATATTGAAAATTATCTGGCAGTAAAGGGGACTTCGCTAAACTATAAACAAAATGAAGCCGGAAAAATGCAGGGCAGCATTGAGGTATTACTCATAATAGCAGAAGGAGACTCTATCAAATATCTGGATAAGTATGAATTAAAGAGTCCCGAATTTGAAGAGAATGAAGAACGAACAAATTTTATAGACCTGCAACGCATTGCACTTCCAAAGGGAGTTTATAGCCTGGAAATTCAGGTTTCAGATAAATATGGAGTCCCTGAGCAAAAACCTATAGTCTATGAAGACCTCATTGTCATAGACTTTGCCAAAGACAGCATACTGATTTCTGATATAGAATTAATTGAAAGCTATAAGCCTAGTGACACAAAAAGCACGTTTACAAAAGGAAATATGGAGCTCATCCCCTACTCTTCAAATTTCTTTCCTGAAGAAATAGAGAGCTTTGCCTTTTATGCTGAAGTTTATAATACCATTGGGATTCTGGGTAAAGACCAAGCATTCTTGACAAACTTTTATTTAGAGTCTCAAGATTCGGAACTTAAGCTTGATACGTATGCTGGTTTTAAGAGGCAAAATGCGGTTCCTGTTGCTGTGATGCTCAATAAGTTTAGTATTAAAGAGCTGCCTTCCGGAAACTATAATCTTGTCATAGAAGTAAGAGATAAGAATAATATTCTGGTATCAAAAAAGAAGCACTTTTTTCAGCGCAGCAACCCAAACTTAAAGCTAAGCTCAGAAAATCTTGCCAATATAGGGGTTGGCAACACCTTTGTAGTCAATATAAATCTGGATTCATTAAATAAATGTATCAAGTCACTTCATCCTATTTCATCCACTTCAGAAATTAATTATGCCGAAACACAGCTTGCAATAAGCGATGTTGAGCTTATGAGAAAATACTTTTATCATTTTTGGCAGAAAAGGAATAAGCTGGAACCAGAAAGACTTTGGCTCTCTTATAATGAACAGGTGCAAAAGGTACAGAAAGAATATGGTACGATCATCAACAGTGGATATGAAACTGACAGAGGCAGGGTTTATTTGCAATATGGCCAGCCTAATTCTGTTGAGGTTGTACATCACGCGCCTTCAAGCTATCCTTATGAGATATGGCATTATTATAAGCTTGGCAAAAGAAGTAATTCGAAGTTTATCTTTTATAATCCTGATCTGGTTACTGAAGAATTTGTGATACTGCATTCTAATGTACCAGGTGAACCCTATGATGCTGCATGGCATTATAAGCTTCAAGAAAGAAATACGCTAAGAGATAACATAGATAAAACCATGGCGCCAATTCCTTATGGGGAAAAAGCCCTGGATTTTTATTCCATGCCACGGTGATGTGGTCAAATCAACCACCCATTAAGCTAAAGCATTAGCATGTACCATATCATAATGTTGTTCTTATGGCTTATAGGCTTGTTTCCATTTTGGTTCATCTATTGGCTGTCTGATCTCTTATACTACCTGTGCTATTATATTATCGCTTATCGCAAGGCAGTAGTGTTCAATAATATCCGAAATTCTTTTCCGCAGCATAGTGAAGAGGAGATCAAGGTCATAGCAAAGCAGTTCTATCATAATTTCTGTGACGTACTTGTTGAATACATAAAGCTCCTCTCACTATCTGAAGGACAGGTACGGAGAATGGTTGAATTCAGGAATGGTGAGCTGCTTGAAGAGCTGAGGCATAATAAAAGAGGTGTCCTCATTTTACAGGGGCATTTCCTAAACTGGGAGCTGTCCCTGATGCTAGGACCCCAGATAAGTAAAAGTAAGAGACACGTTGTTTATAAAAAATTGTCTAGCAATAATTTTGAGAAGATCATACATAAGCTCCGCACAAAGTTTGGCACCAATATGCTGACAATGCATGAGACCTTAGACTTTATTAGGAATAATGAAGCTGACAGCACTGCTGAGCATGGGCTTTACCACTTTGGTGCCGACCAAGCTCCAATGATGCATAAAATTGAATACTGGGGCAGTTTTTTAAATCAGGAAACACCTTTTTTTACGGGTCCAGAAAACATCGCCAAAGAGCTTAACATACCAGTCGTATATCTCGACCTGCAAAGAGTCAGCCGTGGCAAATACCTTATTGAATATAGAATGGTAGAAGAAAATCCGGCAAATACGGAGAAATATGAACTTACGGACAAATATATATCTTTGTTAGAGGAGGCTATAAATAAAAATCCTGCAAATTATTTGTGGTCACATAAAAGGTGGAAGAACAAGCGCAGTTAGCTTACCTGGGCGTGCCACTAAACTTTGGCACCAGTACATAATCCTCATATTTTAAAATAAATACGCTCTTGTTCTCATAGCCACTGCCCATACCAATTTTCTGGTAGTCATTATAGGTTTGCAGAGAGGCCAAACTTACTTCCGGAAGGTAGGAGGCAAATTGATAACCATAGTTTCTAAGCATATTCAAATAAAAGTAGGTGACATCAAAACCCTGAAATGAATAGCTGCTGGGGTATCCATCATATTTATTCACGAATTTTTTCACGAATTTTTTCACCTCTTCACTTTCATAATTGATATATTCAGGATATGCAATATGAACGTTTAGATTATGTAATTGGGCTACCTCTATATTTTTAAAGTGTTTCCATACAGGCAGGCCAAATACAGCCATGCTATAATCATCATGCTTGCTATTCAAGCGTGCAATTATTTTGCTGATAAATACCTGGTCTCTTGATAAGATTACCAGGACATTGGAATCTGCAACAGACAAGACCTCCTCAATAGCTGTCATCTCACGTTCTATGTAATTAACGAGCTTGAGGTCTTTTGTAGCAAAAGTTGTTTTGGAGGAATCTGTATTTTTACGCACCTCCTCATAGTACTTTTCCTTAAATAGTTCAGATAACATTATTTCTCCAGGGTCACCATTATGTACAACAATAACATTTTGAACATCCTGGGCCATGTTATTGTCAGCACAATATTGCGTGGCAATATAGCTTGCTATTTCTTCGACATTGGTTTGGACGCACGGCTTCACCTTGCTAATATGTTCGTTCCCAATCAATATACGGTTGGTTGCCACCAAAGGAGAGACCATGTGTATTCCCTTTTCTTTAGCATATTCATTTACAAATATCATGTTTGACCTGTACAAGGGGCCTATAATAATATCAGAGTTTAATAATTTCTTATCTTTAAGAATCTCAATAACCTCTGAAGTATCATTGGAGGTATCATAAGTGCGAATATTTGCACTTAAGCCTTGTTTTCTCATCGAATCTACAGCTATCAGTGCCCCCTCATAAAATTCTAAACCAATTTTAGATTTTTCATAAATCTTTAAAGGCTCATCAACTTCACGTTTTTTGTCAAGGGAATCGTTTTTATTCAGATATAAAGGGAGCATAAATACCAGCTGATAAACATCCTTGAAGACCATGCTGTCTCTAGGTTGAGCAGATAGGCTGTCAGTGACAATGCTGTCGCTAAAGGCAACACTATTGGAATCAACACTTTCAAGAATTTCTTTTAGTAGTTCTGGCCTGCTGCTAATTTTTTTCAATACCGGAATCCTGATCGTATTTCCGGCTATTAGTCCTCCTACCAATTCAGGATTGGCCATGTCTATTGTTTCAGCACTAATATTGTATTGCCTTGAAAGAGAATACATCGTTTCGCCCAGCTGAATGTTATGGTAGATGTATTTCCCATCCATTACCTTAGGGTCAACTATCCGGATCGGTACTGGTATCTTGATTGTTCCGCCAACGTTTAACCCATTGATTGTCAATGGGTTTTCAAATACTATTTCTTTTATCACTACACCATATAGTTTAGAAATCCCATAAAGGGTTTCACCTTTAGCGACTATATGTACATAGTACTTCTTTCCTTCGATGATCTTGATTTTAAAGTCTTGTTCTTTCTTTTCCTGAGCCAAAGAGCTGATTCCAAAAAGAAACCAGCATGATGCTGCAATAAAAACCAAAGACCTAATAAGCTTATTCATCTTGTTAAAGAATATAAATTATCGCTATTCCCATTCAATGGTTGCTGGTGGCTTTGAACTAATATCATATACAACCCGATTTACACCCTTCACTTTATTAATTATCTCATTGGATATTTTACTGAGAAATTCATAAGGAAGATGACACCAGTCTGCAGTCATGCCATCAGTAGATGAAACAGCCCTTAGCACCACTACCCTTTCGTAGGTTCTTTCATCTCCCATTACTCCAACAGATTGAATGGGAAGCAACATGGTACCTGCCTGCCAAACATCGTTATATAGCCCCTCGCTTTTCAACCCATTAATAAATATATGATCAACGTCCTGCAATATACGTACCTTTTCTTCTGTGATGTCGCCCAGTATACGAATTCCAAGACCTGGGCCTGGAAAAGGATGCCGTTGTAATATATCTGGATTTATCTCTAAAGCGGTACCGATTCTTCTTACTTCATCTTTAAAGAGCGACTTTAGAGGTTCTATGACTTTCAGCTTCATAAAATCTGGCAATCCCCCAACATTATGATGGGACTTTATTGTTGCAGACGGACCTTTAACCGAGACCGATTCAATAACGTCCGGATAAATAGTACCCTGGGCTAGCCAGTTTGCTTCCTTGATTGACGAAGATTCCTGGTCAAAAATATCAATGAAAACATTGCCTATTATTTTACGCTTTTTTTCCGGATCTGCCTCTCCTTTCAAGGCATCATAAAATTGTTGCTTCGCATCCACGCCTTTAATGTTTAATCCCAAGTCTTTATATTGCTCAAGCACATCCTCAAATTCATTTTTCCTTAGCAATCCATTATCAACAAATATGCAGAACAAATTTTCGCCAATTGCCTTATGTAAAAGTACAGCAGCCACGGTAGAATCAACACCACCAGAGAGCCCTAGGACAACACGATCAGAACCAAGGGTGTCTTTTAAGGAGGCTACGGATGTGCTAACAAAAGAATCTGGTGTCCAATCCTGGGAACAACCACATATATTAACCAGAAAATTTTCGATTATGGCTTTACCATCACTGGTATGATATACTTCAGGATGAAATTGTATCCCATAGGTTTCTTCTCCATTTATCTTATAGCCTGCTATCTCTACATCTTCTGTACTTGCAATTTTATCAAATCCTGTGGGAAGCTCTTTAATGGTGTCACCGTGTGACATCCAAACCTGGGAACCCTTATTCACACCTTTAAACAGGCTGCTTTCATCATCAACCCATTCTAAATTAGCCCTGCCATACTCCCTTGTTGATGAGGGCTCTACTGAGCCTCCATCAATATGAGCCAAAAGCTGTGCACCATAACAGACTCCCAGTACAGGCAATTTGCCTTTAACTATAGATAAATCTGGTTTTGGACCATCAGAATTTGTTACTGAATATGGGCTGCCAGACAGAATAATCCCCTTAACGCTATGGTCTATTAACGGCAACTTATTATAAGGGGAGATCTCGCAGTAAACATTAAGCTCACGCACCCTTCTTGCAATAAGCTGTGTGTATTGCGAGCCAAAATCTAGTATATGTATTTTCTCATCCACGGCCAAAGATAATGGTATTCTGGATTTTCAAAATTGTTAATCTCTATTAGTTTTCAACCACATCTACTTTGATAATTTTATAAATGTATGAGAAAATTAACTTTACGAATGATTTTATTACATTTACTTCTTGTACTTCAATTTTTTTAGAAAAATAATTGTAAAACAAATCCCGTAACCTTGCTTATAAGAAGTCGTATACTATATTTATTTTTATTATAGCCTTAACAACTCTCTGGGTTATGTATTTTTTATATCGTGAGGCCTTTTTATATTAAACAAGTCAGATTTCTTTTAGCCTGCATTCTATGTGCCGGCTTTTGCAGTTTAACAATAGAATCTGCTAAAGCGAATGAATATACAATTGCAAGGGTTAAACAGTATCAGGGGCCCCTTGATCCCGGAGACACCCTGCAGAAAGTTCTTAAAATAGAGTTGGAAGTTGGTACAGGAGGTACCGGTACTCCTACATTTGATAGCTTAACCCTGGTACTCAAAGGGGTTCCACAAATAGCAGCCATCAGGCTGTTTACAACTGATACAGGCATAACCTTTGCGACACCCCGTATGCTTGATTCTGTAAATAGCCCAACAGATACTGTTGTATTCTCGGGATTTATTGATACCAATATGGCCCTAGGAAAATATTATTATTGGGTTACAGTGGACATTGTAACTGACTCTTTTACAGTTGGAACAATAGTCGATGCTGCTTATTATTCAGGTTCCTATTCACCTAATACTCCTGACTTTACTAATACCCAAAAAGATCCTTGGGGCTTTCGGTTTACCGGAAGAAATTATAAAATTGGCGCTGGCAACCAATATACCAACCTTGATTCTGCTGCTAAGGCTATTGCGGATTTTGATTATGATGGTGACTCTTTAATACTAATGCAGATTACCAGTAACTATGATAGTATAGAAAATGCTCCTATAGAATTTTATAATCATTCAGGGCCAGCCTACATTACGATTCGGCCTGAAAACAACTTGCCCGTTTATACATATGGGAATCCCGGATCTGGAATGCCTTTAATCTCTTTTGATCAAGCTCAAAAAATTATATTGGATGGCCGTTCTGGTGGTACTGGAACAGATAGAAACTGGTCCATAATAAATGTTGATACTAGCCAAGGTAATGTTATATCTTTTAAGAATAATTCCAGCAATAACAGCCTTAAATTTTTAAGCATAGAGGGCGAGACAAGCACAAACTATAATGGACTGATCAGAATTGGCACTGATGGTAGTACAAATGGGGTTGGGAATGATTCTATTATCATCTCAAATTCTTATATAGGGGATATTAAAATTGGAGGGACGGCAAGTCTCCCTGGAATAGGAATTATGTGTAAAGGAACGAATGGGAAGAAGAATAGCGGAATTATTATTGACAACAATCATTTCGTTGATATTTTCAATATGTCATCCAATATACCTACAGCCTCAATTCTTATAACAGACGAATCAGAGGATATAAGTATCATTAACAATCATATGTTTCAGGATACATCAAGATACCCGCAATTGATTAATAGCAGTGCTTTCATATATTTTGATGCTAATAGTGGCGGTGGGCATATCATAGCAGGGAATTATCTTGGAGGCTCTGACACAGCTTGTACGGGAAGTCCATATAACATATCGGGAAATGCTAAATTCAGCGGCATCTTTTTTTCTCAAAATAATACCGGATCTCCAAGTCGTATCAGTGGTAATCAGATAGCAAACATTATAGATTCTACCACTTATAATAATACTAAATATCCTCTAACAGGTATCAAGATTGCCGGAAGCAACTCTTTTACAGTTGGTT
>DTSC01000039.1 GCA_012965625.1 Flavobacteriales bacterium
GTGACTACCTGGAAGGAATAAGGGCAACACCTGATGGTGGCTGTGTAGCAGTTGGATGGACCTACTCAACGGATGACGATGTTACCAACCATCATGGTTGGGTAGACGGTTGGGTGATTAAGGTTGACAGTGCTGGAAACCTGGAATGGGAAAGAGCAATGGGAGGTACCTCGAGGGATTATACCATGTCGGTTGACCTCACCAATGATGGAAATTATATTATCGGTGGCACCTCTGAGTCTCAAGATGGGGATGTATGGGATAACCATGGATGGTACGACTTCTGGGTAGTAAAAATGGATACCCTGGGAGACACCTTATGGACCAGGTCATACGGAGGGACTAGAGATGATTTCTTATGGTCCATCAAGCAAACTTGTGATGGTGGCTATATAATCACAGGATCTTCTGAATCCAACGATGGAGATGTTAGTGGTCACCAGGGCTCCATTGACTCAATAGATGCATGGATTGTCAAAATTGATGAGATTGGCAATATTGATTGGGAACAATCATTTGGAAGTACAAGATTAGATATGTTCTACGCTATTGAAGAAACAAATGATGGTCATTATATTGCCACCGGATATTCTAATGGAACGGATGGAGACCTGACAAGTAATAATGGCCGTTATGATACCTGGACCATAAAAATGAGAAGCAATCAGGATAAGCCGCAAATATGCGTGGTTACTGTAGATACTTTTACCTATAGCATGAACGAGATCATCTGGACCAAGCCTTCACCAGCAATGGGAATTGCTAGCTACAACATTTACAGGGATATTATAGGCACCTATACCTTTATTGGCAATGTCCCTTTTGATTCCTTAAGCATGTTTCAGGATACAACAAATAATATAAATCCAAATATTACATCATACCGATACAAAATAACATCGGTTGACTCTTGTGGTAATGAAAGCGATACAAGTGATTTCCATGAGACCATCCATCTTCAAACGAGCATAAACGGTTTAACAATAGACCTGCTTTGGGATAATTATGAAGGTTTTGGCTTCACCCTCTATAATATTATGAGGGATTCTACCGTTTTGGAGAATTGGGAGCAAATTGACCAGGTAACCAATAATAACTTTACTTATTCGGATATCAACCCACCCCAGACAAATACGCTCAGATATCGCGTGGATGTTAGAATGTCTACGATATGTGTCGCAACTAAGACAAAGAACTATAATTCATCCAAATCAAATACATCGGCAATATCTCTTGGCGCACCATTAAGTGCTACAACCTCTACCACAAACGCAACGCAGAGTATCTGTGATGGTACAGCCACCGTTATTGTAAGTGGGGGCACTCCTCCTTATACTTATCTATGGGACGACCCTATGGCACAGACAAGTATAACCGCTACCGGCCTCTGTCCGGATACTTTTGCTGTTACTGTTATAGATGCTCTTGGAGGCTCCTTAACCGCTAGTGCAATTGTCATAGAATCAGTAGGGACTCTTTCACTAAATGTTTCCAGTACATCTGCAGATTTCGGACTATGCAATGGAACATCAACAGTTGTAGCTAGTGGAGGCACACCTCCTTATTCCTACCTTTGGAATGACCCTATGGCACAGACAAGTATAACCGCAACCGGCCTCTGTCCGGACACTTTTGTCGTTATAGTTATTGATGCGCTTGGCGACTCCATAAGCGCAAGTGTAATGGTCATTGAATCACCAGGTCCTCTTTCATTAAGTGTCTCCAGCACAGCTGCAGATTTTGGCATATGTAATGGTACAGCAACAGTTATAACTGCAGGAGGCACACCTCCTTATTCTTATCTGTGGGATGCATCTACAGGGTTTCAGGCAACACCAACCGCCGTTGGATTATGCCCAGGCACCTACTCCGTTACAGTGACTGATAGCTTAGGGAATAGCCAAAGCATAACTGTTACGGTTAATGAACTAACCGGCATTGCTGAAGAACAGGGATTAAACAAGATCCTGATTTACCCAAATCCTGGTTCAGGTATTGTAGTAATTGAAATTAAAAGTGATAAATATTTTGATAATTTTTTACAGGTATTTGATGTGCTCGGCAAACAGTTAACAGCACAAACGATCAATGCCGATAAAACTTCTATAGACCTTTCTGGTGAAGGGCCTGGAATATATATTTTAAAGCTTATGTCAAATGAAAAGGTGGTAATCAGAAAAATTATCATTGAGTAGATTTTATTTAATAAAACACAAATTATGAAAACAAGATCAATCTTATCATTAATTATATCAGGATTAATATGGTTTTCTATTACCTGTTTTTCAAATCCAGCATTTGGTTTATGTATTCTCAATACGACAGCCATTAATGCTACCTGTTTTAATGATAATGATGGCTCAGTAGCTGTAGAGGTGAATACTTGGCCTGGATCATATCCTTATACATTCCAATGGTTTAATGGTGCTGGAACTACAATTAATCAAGATACAGTTTTAACTGGAACAACGATAATGGATACGGCAACGGGCTTGAGTCCGGGTACCTATATAATTAAAATAAGTGATGTTACGGGCTTTTCTTGCTCTGATACAATTATTGTAGGTCCTGATGATATTACTTTTTCTTTATATCCATTTGACGAATCCTGTGGTAATATGTGCGATGGTAGTATAGTTATGTCAACCGCTCCATATGGGGGTTCTCCACCATACACGTATTTATGGTCCAATGGAGCTACATCACCAGACATATCAGGCATTTGTGCTGGCATTTATGACCTTACAGTAACAGATAACACTGGTTGTACAAAGGAAAGTTTATCCTATACAATACTTGCCGATCCTGAAGTCTATGCAACTAGTATCGTTAATGAGTCGTGTGTAGATTCATGTAATGGATCTATAACTCTTTTTGTAAACTCGAATTGGAATAAATATTATGATTGGAGTTGGAATAATAACACTTCCAATTCAACGAATCAGAATCTTTCCAATCTCTGCAGTGACACCTATCTGGTTACTGTTACCACCAACCTAGATAATCAATGGTGTTATACAGAAACATCCTTTGTTGTTAGCTCAATTAATCCACCTATAAATCCCTCGATTACAGCTAATGATGCTACTTGCGGCAATTCAAATGGTACCGCAATAGTAACAGTTAATGGAGGCGTACCCCCTTTCTCTTATAGCTGGTCCACCGGTGAAACTACATCTAGTATCTCAGGACTTGTTCCCGGTCTATATACGGTACAGGTTACAGATGACGCTGGGTGTACAGATACGGATATTGTAACAGTTGGTGGTACCGGAGCACCAACCATTAATGACAGTTCTTTAAATATTTTACAGAGCAGATGTGATTCGGGTACAGGTAAACTTACTGGTATTACTGTAAGCGGTGGTACGCCACCATATACCTATTTATGGGATGATTTTGGAGCACAAGCCACACTTGATGCAACTGGCCTTGTTACAGGAGATTATATCCTTATGGTTACAGATTCCTTTGGCTGTAATAATATTGCTGGACCTTTTAATGTACCAAATTTCCCCTCACCTACTATTTCAATCACAAAGGATGACGAAACTTGCAGCAATGCTGATGGCAAAGCATGTGGAACCGTATTATGGGGAACTGCTCCTTATACTTATTCATGGGATGACCCTGGGGCTCAAACTGATTCATGTGCTACAGGACTTATAGCAGACACCTTTATTGTTACAGTATATGATATTAATGGATGTTCTGCGTTAGATACAACAATAATAACTGATACCCCAGGTCCTGATTCCCTTTCATTTAACAATATTCCTGTTAAGTGTAATGGAGGCTCTGATGGTGTAGCCATGACAACTGTATTTGGAGGAACAAGTCCATATACTTACTTATGGAACAATAACTCACCAAATGCAAATATTGGCAATTTATCAGCTGGAACTTATTCGGTAATCGTAACAGATGCAAATGCATGCACGATTTCAGATAGTGTAATTATCTCCTCCCCTCTTCCATTGACAGCCACTTTTGCCATAACAGATCCTACCTGCTTTGGAGATTGTGATGGAAAGATTGAGGCTAATATAGTTGGGGGCATTCCACCATACCTGCTTAACGGACAACCCAATACCATTGCAAATGGAGTTTGTGCTGGCAATTACCCAACTATTATTAAAGATTCTAATAATTGCACCTTTTATAGCATGGCAATTGTAAATGATCCACTCATGATAGAGCTTACAATTAATGTAACAGATGCAAGCTGTGGTGAATCTGATGGTAGTGCAGTAATTTCAGGAATATCCAACGGCACTCCACCCTATTTATATCAATGGACATCCGGATCGACAGATTCTATTGCTGATAGCCTGGGAGCAGGAATGTATATGGTAACAATAACAGATTCTTCAGGCTGTGGCAATTTTGGACTAGCTGTGGTTAGCGATCAAGATGGGCCAAACATCAGTGTCAATTCAGTAAACAACGTTACTTGCCATGGGAATGGAGATGGTGCTATATCTATAGATGTCACTGGTGGCCTAACACCCTATACCTATTTCTGGTCTAATGGGGCAATGGTGGAGGATATAAACAATTTGACTGCTGGCCCTTATGAAATAACAATTTACGATGCTAATGGCTGTACGGCTTCAAAGAGTATTCCCGTTTTTGGCCCGCAACGAATAGAGTTAACAATGGCAAGAGTCTTCCCAAATTGTGGGCAAAATGATGGCATGGTAGCACTTTCTATCAGCGAAGGAACGCCGCCTTATAGTATTAACTGGTCTACGGGAGACACTACAGATACCATTACAAATTTAACGTGGGGGGTATATCATGTTTCTGTAACTGACGATAATGGTTGTGTAAGATATGGAGCAGCACCTTTAGGAGAACAAGGGGGAACATCGGTACAAATAGATTCTGTAATAGACGTTGCTTGCGGAGGATCTGGGGCAATATCGGTTACTGTTAACGGCGGAACACCTCCCTTCAACTATTCATGGTACAAAGATTCAGTGTTAGTAGATTCTGTGGAGGATCTTCAAGGGGTTTCAACAGGCACCTATGATCTAATTATTAACGATAGTAATGGTTGTATGGGTGCAGCGAATGCCACCATTTCAGGGATCGGCACCAATCCAGAACCCATATGTATCGTTACCGTTGACTCAATTACCGGAACGAATGTTATTGTGTGGGAAAAGAACGATACCACCATAGCCTCCTATAATATTTATAAAGAAAGTACTATGGCAGGTGTCTATTACTTAATAGACAATGTGCCATTTGCATCTCCTGATTCAAGCTTCTATAATGATACGGTTTCAAATCCAAAGACCCGGGCCTGGAGATATAAGATATCGGTTATTGATTCCTGCGGTAATGAGTCTGATTTTAGTGAGGTACATAAAACAATGCATCTTACCATCAATCTATCAATAACTCCCAATGAATATAATCTAATCTGGGATCATTACGAAGGAATTGTTGTACCTACCTATGTAATAGAACGTTATCATCCTTCTACTGATTGGGATAGCCTTGATGCAGTACCTAGTAACTTAACCTCATACATCGATGATGCCAGCTCTTTACCAGACCAGAACAATATATATTACAGGATAAGAGTTTCCAACCCTTCGGGATGTTATCCAAGTAAAACTAAAAATTACAATTCGTCTAAATCAAATACCTCAGCAATATCTCTTGGCGCAATTTTGAGTGCAACAGCCTCTTCTACTGATGCAACACAAGGAAATTGTGATGGTACTGCTACAGTTAGTGCCAGTGGGGGTTCAGCGCCCTATACCTATCTTTGGAACGACCCAATGGCACAGACGAATATATCTGCTACAGGGCTCTGTCCAGGCACGTTCCTTGTGATTGTTGTAGATGCTTTTGGTGACTCAATAAGTGCAAGTGCTATTGTTCTTGAAATCAGTGCACTTTCATTGACCGCTAGCAGCACAGATGCGGATTTCGGATCAAGTAATGGAACAGCAACGGTTACAGCAACTGGAGGTACACCGCCCTACACTTATCTGTGGGATGCTTCTGCAGGATTTCAGACCACACCAACCGCAGCTGGATTATTTGCAGGCATTTATACTGTAACTGTTACTGAAAGTCTGGGTAATAATGAAAGCATAAATGTTACGGTTAATGAACTTACGGCAGTAGCTGAAAGACAAGGTCTGGATAACGTTTTAATTTATCCTAATCCGGGATTGGGCGTATTGGTTATTGAGCTTAAGCAAGCTCAACAGAAATACGGAACATTACAGATATATAATTTAGTTGGGAAGCTGGTAAGGTCGCAAACCATTCATTCACAAAAAACATATATTGATCTGTCAAATGAAGGGCCCGGTATATATACCTTAAAGCTTAAGGCATCAGAGAGGATGGTCATTCGGAAAATAATTATTGAGTAGCTTCCAATTCCTTTATAAAGGAGGTCAATTTTTCGTCAAGCAATTCTACAGGGAGTCCTATTATATTATAGTAAGAGCCGGCCATCACCGTAATATTTAAAGGCCCCAAGCTCCGTTCATCTGGATCCAGACAGTCTTGTATACCATAAGCACCAGCCTTATCGATTGGGTTGAATGCCTCAATATAATCCATAAGTACCTCATCACTGTGTTCTCCAAACAAGACTGAGCTTGTTTCTGAAAATGTAATTTGCTTAGAGTTGCTCTTTAGGGTAACTCCCGTAATTACCTGGTGTGTTCTTCCGGATAATTGCTTTAGCATAAAGAATCCCTCCTTCTTGTTTTGCGGTTTACCAAATATCTTATTGTCCAATAGAACAATTGTATCACTTGTAATCACAATGGTTTTTTTATTATCCAAGTCATCATAGGCATTTGCTTTCTTCTCACTAAGATAAGCTGCAACTTCAAGGGGGTTTATAGAGTCAGGGTAATCTTCACTGACAGAAATCTCTTTTACCTCAAATGGGATATCAAGGCCCTTTAGCAGCTCTTGCCTCCTTGGAGACTTTGAAGCAAGAACGATATGATAATCTTTATACACAGATCTTAAATCAAAAATGGGAGCTGGTATTTCAGCACTAAGGAAAATAAAATTCCGGATATCATAACCAATTTTAAACCCTGGCTAATAAGGTGATAATCCTTTCTGGAATTGCCACTGAGAAGCCTTACTGTGAAAAACAGGAGGGGTAACTGAACCAATAATAGAAAATAAAAGAAAGAGATTAGCTCAAAATGAAAAATACTTTGAACATAGGCCAATAGCACCAAAGTAACGAGAATCAGGATCACCAAAACTGTTTTCGTATTTCTTATGCCAATAGTAATGGGAAGGGTTTTACTTCCTACATATAAATCCCCACGGATATCCTCCATGTCTTTAATTATCTCCCTGATAAGGTTAGTTAAAAAACCGAAAACAGAAAATCCTAATAAAAAGAAGAACATATAGCTGATATGCGTTTTAATCAATGCTCCGCCATCTATATAAGCATCTAATATTAATGGCAATTCATAAACTGCGACAATCAGGGGCAATAACCCCGTTAACAGGCTGATAAGCACATTTCCAATAAGTGGCTGGTGCTTAAAATGAGTAGAATAGAACCATAGTAAAGTAGCATAACAAATATTAATCAAACCTAAATAATAGGACTGAAAATGATAAGAAAGATAAACACCTATCAGGATGCCTATAGCATTTACAACAATATGCATAGCCATTGCCACACGTCTTTTAATTGTCTTGCCAACAACATTTCTATATCTCTTATTTCTTCTGTCGACCTGTGTGTCAAAATAATCATTAATAATATAGCCACCGGCTCCAATTAATACCAAAGAGAAGACCATGAGACAAAATTCAACATCTGTTATTTGCAAGTCAATGCCACTTAAATGTGCTAGAGGCAAGATCACGCAATAACGAATCAAATACAGTGTAAGGCCAATGATAAATAGATTCTGAACTCTTATCAGCTTAAGAAGATCCATCATTTATTGTATTTATTAATAATGGCCTCAGAAATAACCTTATAAATCTCCTTATATCCTGTATTAGAATTAAGCAATTCCAAGTGTTGTTTCATGACCTTGATGTCATTTCTTTTTGCTGGCCCGGTTTGATTTAAAGATGGCAAATTTATAGTTGATTTATTTACCGTTTCAATTATTAGTGGGTGAAGCAGCTCAAGCGGAAGCTCATTTATCTTCATTAGATCCTCGGCAATGGAATAAAGATAGTTGGTAAAATTACAAACGAAAACAGCCCCAAGATGAAGGGCTTTTCTTTGCTTAGAATCTATTGGGTAAGCCTGTCCTACTCCTGCCAACCTTTCTGAAAGCTCCTTTAAAAGGGTATAATCCTCAGGCTGTTTAGTCTCTATACAGATTGGAAAACCCTTTGTTTTTAAGTCCATTCCTTTAGAAAAAGTTTGTAAGGGATAAAGAACACCAATCCTATTGGAAATACTGTCAAGCACATCCATCTCAATTGAACCGGAAGTATGGACTACCAAGCCATTTTTAACTTGTAAATTCTTCACAAGCTCGGAAATTGAATCATCTTTGATTGCGATGATATATAAATCTGAATTATTATCAAGCTCCTTTACATTTCTTGCTGCCCTTGCTCCTACTCTTTTGGCCAAGAGAAAAGCATCATCATAATTTCTGCTATAAACACTATGGATTGCATATCCTAAATTATATAGAGAGCCTGCAAAAAATGTTCCCACATTCCCTGCGCCAAGAATAGAGATGGTTTTTATACTTGTGTTCACAGATCTATTTAATTTACAAACTTATAACCTACTCCACGGATCGAAATAAAATAAATAGGGTTTTTCGGATCATTTTCAAAGTATTTCCTAAAGGCAAGGATGTAATTATCAATCGTTCTGGTAGAAGGATAAACGTCATACCCCCAAACGCTATTTAAAATCTGTTCCCGTGAAACAACCTCACATTTCCTGTCTACCAAGAATTTTAAAAGTAAAATCTCCCTTTTTGACAACAATCTCTTTTCGTTTGCAGCATTAACAACTTCATATGTTAAAAAATTGATTGTATTTTTTCCAAAACTAAACAAACCCTCACCTGGTTCATAAGCTGCTTTGATCTCGATTCTCTTTAACAATGCTTTTACACGGAGAAGAAATTCCTCAAGATCAAATGGCTTTGACAAGTAATCATCGGCACCTAATTTCAAACCCTTCACTTTATCTCTAATATTTCCTTTTGCTGACAATATTAATATAGGCACCTGGTTTCCCTGCAGTCTAATGGTTTCACAAACCTGGAAACCATCTATCTCAGGTAGCATAATGTCTAAGATAAGCAAATCAAAGTGTTTTTTACCAGCATCTTCAAGTGCTTTTCTTCCATCCGATGCCACTTCAACATCATACCCTTCAAGATCGAGGTTAAGCTTAATCGTATCTCGCAAATGCTCTTCATCCTCAACCAAAAGGATCCTGTTTTTAGAATTGTAAGCTTCCATTGTTTTCTGTATACAAAATCATTATTGCGCCACAAATATAATTCAAGAAATACCAAATTATATTAGGTATTGGGTTAATCAGCTAATTATTATTTGGTTTAATATAAATCTTAACGAATTTATTTGATATTTGATATTAGGAATCTTATATTTGACTAACAAGATATGACTATGTAAACTAACAATATTATTATAACATGAAAAAATTATTGATCTCCAGAATATTTGCCATTTCTTTTATCCTTGGTTGTTATGGCATGGGTTTTTCTCAAAACCAATCTAATCCAACAGCTATTTCTTCAAATATAGCTAACCAGGTAACAATGCAGTTGGCAAATCAGAATAGAGGAAATAATTATACACAAAATATCAACTATCCAAAATGCCTGGCTGATGAAGTTACTGCTGGCTTTGTACAGCAGCAAATATTGATTGACCCTAGCTACTTATCAAAGGTAGCCGCACAAACACAATTAATTCAACAGGGTGCACAAAATAATAGCGCTTCTAAAAAAGTATTAAGGACAATCCCTGTTGTTGTACATATATTGTATAATTCAAGCAATTCCAACAGCCCGGATGAAAATGTTCCTGACAGTTATATTTACGATATGCTTAACACCTTAAATGAAGACTACAGGAGATTAAATGCAGACGCCTCTCAAACGAGATCTCAATTTCAAGGTGTGGCAGCAGATGTTGAAATTGAATTTTGTTTAGCGAGCAAGGACGCAAATGGGGCCTCCACAACGGGTATCACCAGAACTGCTACTACAGAAGGTTACTTCAATTCTAATACAGAAACTAATAAGATGAAGAGCAATGGAACCAATGGCAAGACAGGATGGGATGCTACCAAATACCTTAATATCTGGATTTGCAATATCTCAAACTATGCCAATTATGGCACTGCAGGATATGCTTATTACCCTACCTCAGGCATGCATGGAAGCAGCATTGACGGACTTGTAATTGACTTCAAATTAGGAATTTATTATGGAGATGGTAGAACAGCAACTCATGAAATAGGGCATTATATGGGACTGCAGCATACATGGGGTTCTAATCCACCCAGCTGTAGTAATGATGACGGATTCTCTGATACCCCAACCAATTCATCTGAAAATTACGGATGCAACTTTAATGCTAACACATGTAGTGGTGGCGATGTTGACCAAATTGAAAATTATATGAGCTATTCTGATTGCCAGAATATGTTCTCAGTGGAACAGGCAGCTTATATGAACTCTGTTCTGACCAACACAAGAAGCAGTTTGCTGAGTTCAACAGGGTGTGAGCCAACAGCAAGTCCAACAGTTGACTTTACTTCAAACAAAACTACTGTACAGGCAGGAGGCACGGTACTCTTTACCGACCTCTCCACAGGTATTCCAACCACATGGTCGTGGAATTTTGGAGGTGGTGGAACCCCAAATACTTCTACAGTTAAGAACCCAACCATTCAATTCAACACCATTGGGACCTATACCGTTACCCTGACGGCGACAAATACATTAGGATCTGATAGCGAAACAAAAACTTCATACATGACCGTAATTGCTCCTTCTGGTTGTGATACATTAAATTTTCCACCTCTCGGCACCTTGACTGTTTATTACAGCCAAGGTCTGGATACAAATTCCTTTGTTTGTGGTTGGAACCAATATGGCGACATTTCAAAAGCTGAGATCTTTCCTTCAACTTCATATTCACCAAACACCTACATAACTGGAGGTTTATTTTATTTTTATAAAGTCCATGATGGAAGTGGCGGCACCTCCACCGTTGATTTCCATGTTTGGGATGCAAATGGCGGTCTTCCAAACAACATATTGGGAACAAAAACAGTACCCTTAAGTGATATTCAATGGGACTGGGACAATGGTTATTATACCAGGGTGCTATTTGATAATCCTGTTGCTGTTTCGGGAGATGTATTTTTTGGATTTACAATGAACCTTAGCGCCGGAGACTCTCTTGGTGTAGTATCAAATACAATGGGGGATTCCAATCCGGGCACTGCCTATGAGGAATGGAGTGATAACTCATGGCATGATATGGCAACTGCATGGGGAGGAAGTTTTGATATATCCATGTTCATGTCACCATTTTTTACAGATCAATCCCCAACGGCAAGTTTTACGGCCAGCCCCACTTCAGGATGTGATGGTTTAACGGTAAATTTTGACGGATCTGCATCAACTGATGTATATGATTATCTCTGGGACTTTGATGGTGATGGTTTTTATGATGAATTAGATACGATAGATGGACTAATTTCATATATATATGATACAACAGGCACGTTTGATGTAACGCTATTGGGAATAGGAGCATGTTCAGGGCAATCAAAATCAACTCAATCAAATTTGATCACTATAAATGCCAAGCCTACGCTGACAGCAAGTGCTACAAATACAAGCTGTGGATCATGTAACGGTACAGCTACAGTAGCTGCTTCAGGAGCAATTACACCATACACTTACCAATGGAATGATCCATCCACTGGAACGACTAGTTTCGTAGCTTCTTTATGCGCTGGATCTTTCCAGGTAACAGTAACGGATTTTAACGGCTGTACAGAAATAGCTGGTGTAAATATTTCTGATGGAGCTTCTATGTCAATATCAACAACATCTACCAACGCAAACTGTGGAAATGCAAATGGGACTGCAACAGCGAATCCAACAGGAGGAACTCAACCATTAACCTATTTGTGGGATGATCCAGGCACCCAAACAAATCAGGTAGCTGTAGGGCTAAATAGCGGCACCTATAATGTTACAATAACAGATGCTGCTGGATGTACTGTTGAAACCGACTTCTTTAGTGCAGCCGTTGTAAATTCTACTGCAGGCGTGTCTGCAAGCATCCCTTCCAGTTCAAACCCTAGTAGCTGCGGAAGTTCTGATGGTACAGCTACGGCAAGTGCATCAGGCGGCACCTCTCCCTATTCCTATAATTGGAGTAATAGTGCTACCACGTCTACCAATACAGGTCTTGCTGGGGGAACCTATATTGTCACGATAACTGACGCTAACTCTTGTACTGATACAGCCTCGGTTACACTAACTGGTCCGAGTGCACCAAGTGTATCTGCCTCGGGCACAGACCCAACAGGTTGTGGTACCACAGATGGCACTGCTACTGCAAGTGCTTCAGGAGGGACGTCACCTTATTCCTATAATTGGAGTAATAGTGCTACTACATCTACCATTACAGGGCTTTCAGCTGGCACCTATACAGTAACGATAACAGATGCCAATTCCTGTACAGCTAATGCGTCTGTCATCTTAACAGCTTCAAGTGCGCCAAGTGTATCTACTGCTGGTACAGACCCAACTTGCAATGGGGATACTGATGGTACAGCAACTGCAAGTGGATCAGGCGGAACCGGATCCTTTACATACTCTTGGAGTACTACACCGGCACAGAGCAATGCAACTGCAACAGGATTATCAGCAGGTATTTTATATAGTGTTACAATTACAGACGGAATAGGTTGTAATAATACTAGCTCCATTACACTTACAGATCCAGCAGCCATCGTTTTGAGCACTAGCTCAACTAATGCCTCGTGTGGAAATTCTGATGGGAATGTGAGCGTAACGGTTTCAAGTGGTGGTACCGCTCCCTTTAGTTATCTTTGGGATGATCCAGGAGCGCAAACAACATCGACGGCAAACAATTTAGCTGCTGGTAGTTTTAATGTAATTGTAACTGATGCCAATGGATGTCTCCAAAACAGTTCGGCAAATGTCAGTAACACTGGAGCTCCAACTGCGAATATTACAGAATCTACATTGTCCTGCAATGGTGACAATGATGGAACAGCAACTATAAGTGCAACGGGAGGTGCAGCACCATACACATATGAATGGAGCACATCACCTGTACAAACAAATGCGATGGCAACAGGATTGTCTGGCGGCACCTATACTGCCACAATAACTGATGCTGTGGGTTGCATAACAGTTGCCAATGCAACAGTCTATGAGCCAGCTGCACTTGCTGTAAGCAGCAATACGACAATAGCCAGTCAAGGTTTATGTGACGGTACAGCAACAGCTACGGCAACAGGAGGAACTGGAGCCTACACCTATATATGGAACGACAGCTTAGCACAAACAACGGCTACTGCTACCGGTCTTTGCATAGGTTTATATACTGTACTCGTAACGGACTCCAATGGATGTTTAGCAAGCACAATAGTAACAATTGTAGATTTTACTGGAGTACAAGAGATCAATAATCACCTGACTTATAATATTTATCCTAATCCTACTTCAGGAAATGTATCAATAGAATTGACTTTTGAAGATATAGCTAATGTAGATGTTTCAGTGTATAATGCAATTGGCAAACAGATATATTATGAACAACTATTTAAGATTACACACATAAAACATGAACTAGACCTGGGAAACCAGCCTGTTGGAATGTATTATGTGCATTTGAAATCTGCTGAACAGATAATTGTCAATAAGATCATATTGATGAAATAAACATTTCTGTTCATGGTAAGAGAATTTTTATTCATGTCATATATCATTTATAAAGGGACTTCTTGCATCAAAAATATATTCTAATTGCAATTTTATAATTATCACATCTAATTACATTAATAATTAAATAAAATGACAAGGGTTATAACATATTTGCTTTCAATTTTAGTTATGGGATTTGCCTCCATACAGCTAACAGCACAACAAGTTAATTTATTTAATCAAAACCAGCTTCAGTCAACAATTAAGACTATTATTCCGCAGACCAATGTGGGTAAATCTACTAGCAATAAAAGTCTGGGTATAAATCAGTCATGGTGCCATTCAGATGAAATTACCAACAATTTTATTCAGCAGCAGATCTTAATAGACCCTAGCTATACTCAGAAAATAGCTGCACAAGAGCAATTGATACAGCAGTGGAAGCAGTCCAACATATTTGCCAAGAAAGTATTAAGAACCATCCCTGTTGTTGTACACGTGGTTCACAATCCTTCAAACAGCAACAACCCATCTGAGAACGTTTCTGATGCTGCTATCTATGATATGATCAATACTTTAAATGAAGATTTCAGAAGGTTGAATGCTGATACTTCAAATACCAGATCATTTTTCAAACCTGTTGCAGCAGATGTTGAAATAGAATTTTGCCTGGCAAGCAAAGACCCTAACGGAGCATCAACAATAGGAATTACCAGAACTGTCACATCAGAGGTCTATTATGATAATAATACCGAAACCAATAAAATGAAAACCTCTTCTTCTGGTGGAGCTGACCCATGGCCTGGTAATAAATATTTAAATATCTGGATATGCAATATATCAAATTATCAAGGTTACGGAGTTGCCGGATATGCCTATTTACCAACACCTGGAATGCACGGTAGTTCAATCGACGGGTTGGTTTTAGATTTTGATATTGGAATAGGTTTCGGAGACAGAACAGCAACACATGAGATTGGCCACTATTTGAACTTGAAGCACGTTTGGGGGAATAACCCTCCTAGCTGTGGAAATGATGATGGTTTTGCAGACACACCAAATTCTGGCAGTGAAAACTATGGATGTAATTATAGCTCTAATACCTGTGGGACAGCAAACGGTGACCAAATTGAAAACTACATGAGTTATGCCAATTGCCAAAATATGTTCAGTAGCGACCAGGCAGCAGAAATGAACGCTATCTTATCAGGGGTTAGAAGCAGCTTGTTGACTTCTGATGGGTGTGAGCCAACGGCTCCTCCTGTTGCTGATTTTGTTGCAAGTGATACGGTTATACAAGCTGGAGGATATGTATTCTTTACTGATTTATCTACAGGAGTTCCAGATACATGGTCTTGGTCATTCGGAGGGGGTGGTTCACCTAACACATCTACTTTCAAGAATCCAGTTATTCAGTTCAATACTATAGGAACATACAATGTGTCATTAACAGTTATAAATACGCTGGGTTCAAACGCTATTACAAAAACACTATATATTGATGTTATAGCACCTCTGGGTTGTGATACGATAAATTGGACATTTTTAGCTGATACCCCTCTTTTCATTTATAGCTGTACTCCGACCCCCACCTGTGGATATATACTTGGCACAAATCAATATGATGATTTGTCTAAAGCTCAATTATTTACTATCACTGAATATGCACCAAGTACTCATGTAACTGGCGGATTATTCTATTTTGCAAGAGCATATAAAGATCCTGGATCCAATGCTCAGGTTGTTTTCAAGGTCTGGGATAGCGATGGTACTGCCGGGGCACCTGGCACTGTACTCGGCACCGATACTGTAGACCTGGCTGATATTGTATCAGATGTACAGAACAACTATCTGACACAAACACTTTTTAATCCACCAGTTTATGTAACGAATGATTATTATTTTGGGTTTGAAATGCTCAATTTTGATTTATGGGGAGGTGGAACAAGGGATTCACTAACGCTAGTACAAACAGAAAATGGAGTGAGTGCAGGTTCAATACCATGGGAACAATGGGATGATAATACTTGGCATGATTTAGCATCTGTTTGGGGTTTTTCTGCAACCACCATTTTTGCAACTCCATATATGACAACATTACCCCCTACACCAATGTTTACCGCTGATACTGTTGTTGGCTGTGAAGGTTTGACAGTAACCTTTGATGCTGGTGCTTCTATCAATGCAAATGGATATTATTGGGATGTTGATGGAGATGGCTTTTATGATTGGTATACTATTGACTCCCTGATAACAATAACGTATGATACTACAGGAACATTTGATGTCAAACTATTGGTAGAAGGCCCTTGTACAGGCATTAATGATACAGTCTTCACAAACTTTATTACTATAAATGACAACCCATTGCTCTCAACAGTTATTGGAGATGCAAATTGTGGAGCTTGTGATGGAATGGCTACAGTAAGTCCTACAGGAGGAACAGGTCCATTTACTTATCAGTGGGATGACCCTTCTAACCAAACAAATGCCGGAGCAACTTCTCTATGCCCCGGATCTTATCAGGTAATTGTTACTGATGCCAATGGCTGCACTAATACTGATGGAGGCTCTGTTTCTGATGGTGCAGGAATGATAATAGATTCTTCTATTTCAACTATTGATAGTTGTGGTAAAGGAGTAGGTACAGTAAGCATCTATGTTTCTGGAGGCACAGGACCTTATTCCTATTTATGGGATGACTCAGGTATTCAAACAAATCAATCTGCGATTGGATTATCAAGTGGTACTTATAATGTTACCGTTTCAGATGCTTCCAATTGTTCTGTGGAAACAGATTTCTTCACAGCAGGGGTAGTAAGTAGCTCCCAGGATGTAAACGATGCTTCAATTATGGGTGTAAATGTAACATGTAGTGGAGGAAATGATGGATCAGCAACTGTTTCTGTTACAACTGGCTCAGCTCCTTACAATTATCTTTGGAATGATACTGGAAGCCAAACTAATGCAATGGCAACTGGATTGCTTGTGGGATCTTATACAGTTACTATAACGGATCTTTATTTATGTACCGACACAGAATCAGTTGTTATTACTCAAATCTCAACGCTGAGTGCTAATATTGGTGCATCTACAAACATTACCTGTAATGGAGGGAATGATGGATCTGCCACGCTAACCACTAGTGGAGGAACAGGACCATACACTTACTCCTGGAACACATCTCCTGTACAGTCCAATGCTACTGCAATTAACCTAACTGCAAATTCATATATAGGTTCTGTTACAGATAGTGTTGGATGTACTGCTGTTGATGTAATTATCATTACCGAGCCCACTGCTGTAACAGGTACTACTGGAAGTATAAATGCTACTTGTGGAAATGCGGATGGGTCAGCATATATCACAGCAAGTGGAGGAAATAGCCCTTACTTTTATTTGTGGGATGATCTTGGCATGCAAACTACGGATACTGCTTCTGGCTTAATTGCAAACAATTATAATGTGACAGTAACAGACAATAGTGGTTGCACCTACTTTGTAGCAGTTTCTGTAAATGATGCAGGTGCACCAATAGCAACAATTTCAAATGTTGTAAATGTAACTTGTAATGGTGGATCAGATGGATCAGCAATGGTTACAGCAAGCAATGGCATTCCTCCCTACTCATACCAATGGAGCACTGGAGGTAGTACTACGGCTGAAACCAATATGCCTACTGGCACACATTCTGCTACTGTTACAGATGCTGTTGGTTGTATCACAGTTGTAAACGTTTCGATTACAGAACCATCTGCAATCAATATTGCATCAGAAGTATCAGTTGATGTTTCATGCAATGGTTTAGCTGATGGTACTATTACCGTTTCAGCCACTGGTGGAACAGGAACTTTAAGCTATTCTATTGATAGCGGAACCACATATGCAAACACGAGTGGTAATTTCACAGCCTTGAACCCAAGTACCTATGGGATATCAGTTCAAGATTCCAATGGATGTACCATCACTGGCAGCATTTTGGTAATAAATGAACCAGGGGCTATCTCAATCATATCAGAAATTGCTGCTGATTTAACTTGTTACGGAAATGGAGACGGTACAATTACCATCAATGCAAGTGGTGGGGTTGGAATCCTTTCATACTCTATTGATGGTGGTTCTACATATCCAAGCACTTCAGGAAGCTTTACAGGATTGCCAGCTGGAACTTATAATGTATCTGTACAAGATTCCAATGGATGTACCACTACAGGAAGCGTATTGGTCGTAAATGAACCAGGGGCTATCTCTATCATTTCAGAAAATGCTACTAATATAACTTGTAATGGAAATATTGATGGAACAATTACCATCAATGCAAGTGGTGGAGTTGGAATCCTTTCATATTCTATTGATGGTGGTTCTACATATCCAAGCACTTCAGGAAGCTTTACAGGATTGCCAGCTGGAACTTATAATGTATCT
>DTSC01000040.1 GCA_012965625.1 Flavobacteriales bacterium
GTGGTGGGTGTCTATCTGTTTATGAGGAGGGCCAGGATACAGTTCCACGACTACAAACCAGCCCTCCGTTACTACTACAATATTGTGCCCAGGTATTTCTCTCGCTATCGCTATAACCACTGCGTTAAGCAATATTGCCATATCTGGAAAGGTATGTTAGAAGGGATTCTTGGATATATCCTAGATAATATTAAATTTATATAACTAATCACTGATCGCATTAACTCCTGTCTTTCACCCCCTGCCACGTAAAGAACCAGCCGGGTCTAAGAGAGTTATGCTAATTAATAAAATAACAATATGGGAAAAGCAATAGGTATAGACTTAGGCACAACCAACTCGGTGATGGCATTTAAAGACACCGCAGTAAAAATTATTCGAAATAGTGAAAACCAAGAGCAAACGCGCTCATGTGTGAGTGTAATTAATGGTGAAGAATTGGTTGGGAAAAATGCATACAATACCTTATTGAAAGACCCGGTAAATACCATACTATCAGTAAAACGACTGATGGGGGGTGCCATTAAGGATAAAATGGTGCAGGAAATGGTTAATAACGAATACTATCAATATCAAATTGTCCCCTTGGAAAATGGAACAGATGATAGCGTTGCTGTAGAACTGGGAGGAAAGCAATACACCCCAGAACAAATTAGTGCAAAAATATTATCAAAATTAAAAGCCGACGCCAGGGAAAAGCACGGAGAAGTTACACATGCAGTAATCACTGTTCCTGCATATTTTACCGAAAAGCAAAAAAATGCCACAATAAGAGCTGCCCAGTTGGCAGGATTAAAATTACAGCAATTATTGCCAGAACCTACCGCCGCTGCAATTGCCTATGGGGCTGACAACCTAAAAGAGGGAGAGCAGAAAACAGTGCTGATATATGATTTTGGTGGGGGTACTTTTGACCTTTCCATCCTAAGCATTGCCGATGGCCAATATATTGAGGCAGGTACTGGGGGAAACCGATGGTTGGGAGGCGATGACATTGATGCTGAACTACAAAAATTGGTAAAAGAAAAAGTTTGTGAGGATTATGACATATCGGACCTGGATGTTCTGGTCAACAACTTAACCAAAAAACAAAAGATCAGTTTCACGGGGCAGATGAAGATGAAAACCGAGGAAGCAAAAATAGAGTTGAGCTCTGCAAAGTTTGCAGATGTTGATATTGATAACCTTTTAAAAGACGAGAATGAAGAAGTAATAGATATTAACGTGACCATTACCAAGGACGAACTTGAACTAATAGTAAAACCGCTGATAACCAGAAGTATCGATTTAATTGAAATCCTTTTAAAAGAATCTAACTATGATATGACCATGATCGATAATATTTTATTGGTTGGAGGCACTTCCTGCATACCGCTTGTTAAACAAATGTTATCAGAAAAATATGGCGCTGACAAAATAATGTTATCTGAAAAGCCAATGCTAGCTATTGCGGAGGGTGCAGCTATTATGTCACATAGGCTGGGAGACACATTTGAAGCAGATACAGAC
>DTSC01000041.1 GCA_012965625.1 Flavobacteriales bacterium
TTCACAATTTTCCAATGAAAATTTAGACCGGTTAAAATTCGGTTTTGGAAAAAGCTATCAGGATGCTATCAAAATTTTAACCCAGCCAAACCTTAATGTTCCCGATTTTGTGCTTTTTCCAAAAAAGTCAAGTGAGGTGGGCTATATATTAATGCAAGCTGAAAAACATGAAATTACCATAATTACTTTTAGTGGCGGCACCAATGTAACAGAGTGTTTCGCTATTGAGAAAAAAAAGAAATGGGTATGTGCTCTCAATATGCAAAAGATGGATAAGGTTCTTGAAATTGATCCCATTTCTTTGACTGCAACATTTGAATGCGGCATATATGGTCCCGAATTGGAAAAAAATCTCAATAATAAGGGCTTAACCCTTGGGCATTTCCCTCAGTCTTTTGAGTTCTCAACTTTAGGAGGCTGGATCGCAACAAGATCAGCAGGACAGGAGTCCGGTAAATATGGCAAGATAGAGGATATGGTTCTTGGCCTAAAAGCTGTTACGCCTAAGTTTATCTTAGAAAACAAAGACTTTCCAAAGCATGCATCAGGCATAGATACATATCCCTTGCTTGTGGGATCAGAGGGTACTTTAGGGGTTATTGTAGAAGCAAAGATGAAAATCAACCCTATACCCAAAGCACACAGCTGGATAGTTGCCTTATTTAAAGATTTTGATTCAGGAGCTAATGCCCTAAGAAAGATGGTACAGTCAGGATTACATCCATGTATCTCGCGATTATCTGACAAGACAGAAACACAGATGTTGTCATTATTAAATAATGCAGAAACCAAAGGCCTCAAGAAGCTAATGCAAACCCTAACAAAATCATATTTAAAGAATAAAGGTTTTGATAAACCCTGCATGCTCATGCTGCAATTTGTCAATAACGGACCTGAGGACAAATCAACCATTAAACATGCAAAGAAAATTCTAAGAAAGAGAAAAGCGGTAATATTACCTTCGTCAATGGCGTCAAACTGGGAAAGCAATAGATTCTCCTTACCTTATATAAGAGAGTCACTTATCCAGCATCGAATTCTATTAGATACGTTTGAGACCTCTACATACTGGAGGAACCTAATTCCTTTATATGAACATATTAAAGAGGATTTAAGAAAGAAAAGTGATTATTTTGATAAGGGAGGCATCCTCTTCTGTCACATATCTCATTCTTACAAAACGGGTGCATCATTATACTTTTCATTAATTGCCATACAGGAAAAAGGAAATGAGATGGCTCAATGGAACAAGATCAAAGAGCTCGTCACAACAGCAATTTATGAAGGAGGCGGGGCAATCAGTCATCATCACGGAATAGGTAAGGCCCACAAGAAATGGTATAATAAACAGCTAAGTAATGATGAAAGGCTATTGCTGAAGACCATCAAATCACATCTGGATCCTGAAGGCATATTAAATCCCGGCAAACTTTACGATGAAACGTAGGACCCATCAACCACTAAAAGCTGATTTCCTATTTGACATCCTTATTGTTGGTGGAGGAATAACAGGTACCGGTGTATTATTAGAAGCGGGCAAAAAAGGATACAATACTATTCTAATTGAAAAGGGCGATTTTGCCAGTGGAACGAGCAGTAAGTCTGGCAAGCTGGCACACGGTGGTTTGCGATATCTTCAATATGGACATTTTGGCTTGGTGCGTGAAGCTTTAAAGGAAAGAGATTATCTGCTAAACACCTACCCTCATTTAGTAAAACCGTTAAAGTTCTTATATCCTATTTACAGGTCAAAATTGAAATTTCAGTTTTTTTTGGGCTTGTGTGTATATCAATCCTTAAATATATTTTCAGATCTTCCAGGATTCAAATATTTTAATAGAGGCAAAACATTAATCAAGTTTCCAAGCCTAAATAAGAAAAAACTAAAAGGAAGCTTTATGTATTTTGATGCCGTTACCAACGATGCAAGACTCTGCAGTGAGATCATCCATGAGTCAATAAATACCCATTCCACCACAGCATTAAATTATTTTGAGCTTATTTCTTTTGAGAAACATGAGGACAAAATAAAAGTCATGTGTTTTGACCATATTGAAGGTAAAGCAGTAAATATTACTGCCAAATATATGATAAATGCAAGCGGTCCCTGGCTGGATGAATTGTCTCAGAAGATTTTTTCCTCGACAAGTAGATTTACTGCTCCAAGCAAAGGGACTCACATTGTCCTTTCAAGAAATACATTTCCCTTTGACTGCTCCTTATTATTTTCTGCTAAAGCAAATGATAACCGATGGTTATATTCAGTGCCATGGGAAAACAATACTGTGCTTATAGGTGCTACAGACACAGACTATTCCGATCAAATTGACAAGGCCAAAGTGGATATTGCAGACGATGAGTATATCTTAAATGCCATTAACCATATTGTACCAGCATTGAATATTTCAAGAGATGATATAATAAGCTCCTTTTCCGGTATAAGGCCATTGTTAAGACATGAAAAGATTTCAAGTAAAGACAGGTCACGAGAATATAAGATCTGGTGGACAAATGATCAGGTATTAAATGTTTTTGGCGGTAAGTTGACAGGGTTCCGTTCAATGGGAGAAAAATCCATGAATATGATAGCCAAAAAGTGTCCAATAGATAGTAGGCCTATTCAAGAGAAAGATCATATCCTGAATGACATTGATTTTAATGAACTTCCTGAGGATTTTGTGAAGCTAATCAAAGAAAAATATGCAAATGAAAGCCCTAAGATATTTGAAATATGTCTGGAAGATCCTACAGCTATGGATAAGCTTCATAATGAATTTGATATATATTTAGCTGAAATAATCTATTTTGCCAGGCATCAGAGTTGTTATCATATTGAGGATGTTTTAGGAAGGAGACTTTCACTTTCATATGTTATGACCAAGGTTAAAGAACAAGAAGAAATTGTTAAGAAAACAGCAGATATACTAAAGATAGAATGTGGTTGGAATGAGCAAGAATATGTTTTAGAACAGAAAAATTACATTAACTTAATTAAAGAGAGAAACCTTTATTTATAGGAAGCCTTTAAAAAATGAAAAGAATAGCTTTTGTTATTAATGGCGCCGCTAATGGAATAGAAAACCTAAAGCGTGAGCTAAGCAAAAAATTGCATGGTCACGAAGTTCTTTTCTCTGAGACAAGCTATGCAGGAGAAGCTCCCCATCTTGCTCAAAAGTTAATGGAAGATAATGTTGACTACCTAATTGCCGTTGGGGGTGATGGCTCATTAAATGAAGTTGTTAACGGTTGCATGAATACTCCTGATTTAATTTCGAAGGATACAATTATTGGGGTATTGCCTCACGGCTCAGGAAATGATTTTGCGAGATCATTAGGCATCACCAAAGATATTGATCAACTAAAAACCCTTATTAATGAGAATTGTACTAGACCAGTTGATGTTGGGCTACTTAGATTCATGGATCAAAACGGCCTTGAAGCTTCTCGTTATTTTATAAACATTACAGATGTGGGAATCGGTGGTGTTGCAGCAAAAATGCTTAATAAAAGCTCTCGGTTCATGGGTGCTTCATTTACGTACCATAAGGTAATACTCCAATCCTTTTTTTCTTATAAACCTGTAAAGGTTGCCTTAAAAAGTAATGACTATAACTGGAAAGGGGAGATATTAAGTTTATGCATGGCAAATGGTCGATATTTTGCCAATGGCATGTGTATTGCTCCAAAAGCTAATATCTCAGACGGCAAAATACAATTGGTTATCATGGGTAAAGTAAGTATCATGGACTATATCCTAAACTTGTCAAAAATCAAGAAAGGAATACCCTTGGAGCATCCGGAAGTTACATATATTAAAGTAGGCGCATGTACCATAGAGGCTGAAGAAAATACCTGCCCTATTGATATGGATGGGGAATTTATTGGATATGCGCCCTTAAAGCTTACTGTTATCAAGAACAAGTTGAAGTTTTTAAATGCTGATTGATTATTAGAATCTAACTTTATCTTAATAAATGGATAAGGATTATGTAATTATATCCAACTATGATCCCTAAACCATTTCAATGTATCCTTAAGCCCATCTTTCACATCATCATACTTATAAACAAACCCTGTATCTAGCGTTTTTTTATTTGAGATCCAATAGCTGGATCCGATATACTTGGCAGACTGAGGCTCAACCATGTGAAGCTTGTCTATGTATCTACTAAGGTTTAAGTTAATCAGGATCTTGGCCAGTGTTAGCGTGAACAAACGCATAATACTCATAGGTAAAAAGGGAATATCTACTATTGTCTTTCCTGTTAGCAAGGCAATATAATGAAGGAATTCGTGGTAGGATATTACACTGCTGTCCACAACATTAAAATCTTCGCCTATGTATTCATCTTTCCCCGAAACATACAATGCAAAACGAGCGATGTCCTCCACATTAACAGAGCAGGTGATTGAATTCTTTGCACTTGATGGAATTGCAGGGAGAACTCCCCTATTAATTGAAAGAATAATTCCACCATGCCCGTAATTGCTGCCTGGTCCATAAATCGGAGCAGGCCTAATAATAGTCAAGGGCAAATTGTTTTCTCTATAACACTTCCAGAGAAATTGTTCCTGTTCCCATTTACTTATGGAATACTCATTAACAATATGTGTTTTCCTTGGTCTTGTAGCGCTTTCAGGCATATTTTTGGGCGAATCAGATTCTTCTGTAAAGGGAATGTTTGCATTCTTGCCTTTTTTCTTGGGTTTGCCAAAGACTCCACAGGTGCTCCAATGCACAAATTGTGTAACATCCGCTGGTAAAACAGAGATTATATTCTTTATACCCTCAACATTGATCCTACGCAGGTCTTGAAGTTTTGCTTTATAGCTATACAAGGAGGCTGTATGGTAAACGATATCAACATCACCAGCTTGTTTAAATAACTCCTTCAAGCTCTCCTTGTCTGTTATATCAGCATCTATTAAGCGAAGGTTCGGATGGTTTATGTTTAAGCCAATCGCCTTCCTTAAAGCAATCTGCTCAGGATCATTTAGCCGCTGCTTAATGTCAGTACCAACAACAGTCTTCCCCTCCTTTAATAATTCCCTTATTAAAACAGCCCCTGAAAAGCCAAAAGCTCCAGTAACTAAGCTAACCTTTGTCATATTTATAATATGTACAATTAATATCTCAAATATAGTCCTTATTTTGTTCTCAATATTTAGGATAGCTTTATAGAATCATTTAAAGCTGATTAAAATTTACACACTTATAAATCACAATGCAGATTTTAAACTCATACAATTTAACACGTTATAAAGACGGACAACAAAAGGGCCATTACGAAAGTTTTTTCCAAAGGGCTAATCATCCTAAAGAACCCTTAGCATTTTGGATAAGATATACCATTTTCAATCCAAACAAACATCCTGAAGATGCAATCGGAGAATTGTGGGCAATTTACTTTGATGGCAGAACCAATAAGCATGTATCAGTAAAGTCAGAATTTCCTATATCGGATTGTTATTTTGGCAAGAACTCTATGGAAGCCAGAATTGGTGAGTCCGTACTTAACAAAGAGCAATTAAAAGGGGAATCAAGTTCAGGAAATGATGGAATAAGGTGGGATCTTTCTTACTCGAGTTCAGAAGAGCCATTATTTTTATTGCCTGATAAATACTATGATATATCATTCCCTAAAGCAAAAGCCCTGGTTGGCAT
>DTSC01000042.1 GCA_012965625.1 Flavobacteriales bacterium
AGCCTTCTCAAGATTCTGCTTAGTGCCCTCACCATTAAGATACATTTCTGCTAGCAGGTATTGAGCCTTCTTGCCAATCTCAGAATACCCGCCACCACTTTCAGCAGCCTTCTTGCAGTGCTTAAAGGACTCTACATAATAATCTGGCTTACCAAAGATGCCTTTTTTACGATATATTTTAGCTAATTCATAATCTGATTCCGCAACCCTCCCAGAACTTTTTATATATAAATCTTCCACTTTTTTCCAGTCAGTCTCAAAAGTGTCACCTCTATAAAAATTGGCAATTTCATGATAATACGAACGGTTGTTGTTAGCTGCTGCTTTAGCAAAATCTAATGCCATCTCTTTGTCAACATCAATAAGTTTAGTGCCGTACATATAAGCCAGACACAGATTCCATTGAGCAACAGCAATAGTAGTTGGAAACGGACTAAAAGTAATCACTTCATTGTAAAGACTAAGAGCTTCATTAACATTTTCTATATTTTCATCTTCTATATAAAAATTAGCTAGTGCAATTTTGGCGCTAGTATCTCCTAAATCAGAATACTTAACCAAGCAAGAAATTGCCAACTTTATTTTAGCTTTGTCATTGCTTTTTAAAAACTCAGCAGCCAGATGTATTGATTCTAACTCATAATCAGCCCTATCCTCATGACTTTGTTTTGAATGTGCGGCAGCTTTTTCATACCACCCCCATGCAAGAAAATTATTTTGTTTGATTAGTCCAGGAACGCCATATTGATAAAATCTAGCTAAACGAGCCTGAGCTTCGGCATGTCCATTATTAGCTGATTTTCTGCACCATTTAACCGACTGCTCATTTTCAGATTCAGAATCTCCTAGCATAAAGTAGATAAATATAGATAAGTTGCATTGAGCTTCAACATGCCCATGTAAAGCTGCTTCCTGATACCATTTAAATGCTAATTCATTATTTCCAAACTCATTTTCACATAATTCAGATTCAGACGCCTCTCCATTCTCGAAGGATTCCACATCAAATCCATAATAAATACACTCATAAATTTCCCCTAATTTATTTTGAGAATCGGCATGGCCTTGATTTGCTAGTGGTAGAAATATATCAATAGAAGCCTTATAATCTTTCTTCTTATATTCATCTAACCCTTTTTCGTAATCAGTCATAATCACACACCTTAAAAACAATAAAGTTTTGATAATACGCATAATAAAAATTGCGTCTTTGTATTAGAGTTGTATTATTAAAGATATGGTTTTTTTTGATTAATATTTCCAGAATTAGGCAGCACTATGAAAGTTTTCCAAAGCCTCAAAATCAAATTCATTAGCAATACGCTTGGCTTCTTCATTGTGTAGATAGTCTGCATTAGGAACAATCCCCACCCTGCCAAGATCAAGGCGATCAGCATCCCAACAAGTATTAATGGTAATGCATTCTGGTCGCGTGCCGTACGTATGGCCCTTACAAGCATCTGTAAGCTGCTTAAACTGTATATCGTTAAGTGGAATGATGTCTCGGT
>DTSC01000043.1:0-4584 GCA_012965625.1 Flavobacteriales bacterium
CCGGGATATTGTTTTTGAAGGATCTCAACCACCTTTCTGATCTTCTCAACCTCTTCTCCTTCTGCAGAGCCAAAGTTTGAATACGAAAGCATAGCAATCCTGGGTTGCAGATTAAACTGTTTTACCGTTTCTGCTGTTAGGACTGTAATATCAACGAGGTCTTGAACTGAAGGATTAATATTTACAGTAGTATCAGCAAAAAAATAAGGTTGTTTTTTGGTGATTATGATATACATTCCGGCGATCATACGTATTCCATCCTCTACACCAATCACTTGCAATGCAGGACGGATGGTATCAGGATATTTTCTGGTTAATCCGGAGATAAGGGCATCTGCAGAGCCTGTTTCCACCATAGAGGCTCCAAAATAATTCCTTTCTTGCATCAGCTTTCGCGCTTCATATTGAGTTAAGCCTCGACGCTTTCGCTTATCAAACAAATTATCTCCAAACCGGTTGCGTGTTTTTTCTTCTGATTTGCTACGCGGATCAATGATCGGAACTCCCGGAAGATCAATATTGTTCTCTTTGACCATACTTCTTATCTTGTCAACATTACCAAGCAATATCGGCTTAGCAATTCCCTCATCATTTACAATCTGGGCTGCTTTTAATATTTTATAGTTATCAGCCTCTGCAAACACCACGCGCTTCGGATTGCGCTTTGCTTTGCTGGTAATAACTCTTATCAACTTATTATCGAGGCCTAGCCTGTCTTTCAGTTCTTGCTTATATGCCTTCCAATCTGTAATCTTAAATTTAGCAACTTTGGATTTAATCGCTGCTTTAGCTACGGCAGGAGCAACAGTAGCAATCAGTCTGGGATCTAAGGGTTTTGGAATGATATAATCTCTTCCAAAAACCATGTTCTTTGAATCATATGCAGAGTTAACAATTTCCGGAACAGGCTCTTTTGCTAAATTAGCTATCGCATATACAGAGGCTAATTTCATTTCTTCATTAATAGTAGTCGCTCTCACATCCAAAGCACCGCGAAATATAAAAGGGAACCCAAGAACATTATTAACCTGGTTAGGATGGTCAGACCTGCCAGTTGCCATAATAATGTCTTTTCTTGTTTTTATTGCATCATTATAGGCGATTTCTGGATCAGGGTTTGCAAGGGCAAAAACAATGGGATTTTTGGCCATTGATTTTATCATTTTATTTGTAACAACCCCCCCCACTGAAAGGCCTAAGAACACATCTGCTCCGGCCATTGCATCTTCAAGTGTATCTGCCTTAACATTAGATGCAAAGAATCTCTTTTCAACGCTTAAGTTTTTTCTCGATTTTTTCAATACCCCTTTGCTATCAAGCATAATTATATTTTTCTTTTGAGCACCAAGTGTAATGTAAAGCTTTGCACAAGAAACTGCTGATGCTCCTGCACCATTAACTACTATTTTTGCTTTGGCTATTTTCTTCTTTGCAAGTTCTAGGGCATTTAATAGTGCAGCAGCAGAAATTATAGCCGTTCCATGCTGGTCGTCATGCATAACGGGAATATTAAGCTCCTTTTTCAATCTTTTCTCAATCTCAAAACACTCTGGTGCCTTTATGTCTTCAAGGTTTATTCCTCCAAAGGTTGGCGCTATAGATTTAACTGTTTCCACAAAGCTGTCCACATCTTTATTGCCAACCTCAATATCAAAGACATCTATGTCTGCAAAGATTTTAAATAGCAATCCTTTACCTTCCATTACAGGTTTTGAGGCTTCCGCACCAATATCCCCTAAACCAAGAACTGCAGTGCCATTGGAAATTACGGCTACAAGATTTCCTTTTGCTGTATATTTATATACATTTTCGATATCTTTATCAATCGCCAAGCATGGCTCAGCAACACCTGGAGAATATGCAAGGGCAAGGTCTCGTTGTGAGCTATACGGCTTTGTTGGAACAACTTCAATTTTCCCAGGTTTTTTCTGGGAATGATAGTCTAGCGCTTCTTGTTTTCTTATCTTCATGGTAAAGTTGTTAAGCGAATATAGGAAATGATACGTGATTTTTTACTTGTTTGATTTTAAAATTTGTATTATTACTTCAATATGAAAAAAATTATTGCCTTAACTGGTGCAGGCATAAGTGCTGAAAGCGGATTGAGTACATTCCGAGACAGCGGAGGATTGTGGGAGGAATATAATGTTTATGATGTTGCCACTCCTGAAGCATGGGAATCCAATCAAGAATTAGTATTAGAATTTTACAACAAAAGGCGAAAACAGGTTATTGATGCTAGCCCCAATGCCGCCCACCATGCCCTGGCTTCAATGGAAAAGAAATATGATGTTACTATCATTACCCAAAATGTAGATGATCTTCACGAACGAGCTGGGTCCAAAAATGTAGTACATCTTCATGGGGAATTAGGAAAATCGAGAAGCTCGACTGACTCAAGTCTAATCTACAATATTGAGGGATGGGAGCTAAAGCCAGGAGATCTGTGCGAAAAGAAATCACAACTAAGACCTCATGTCGTATGGTTTGGTGAAGCAGTACCAATGATGGAAGTTGCTGCAAGGATTACCGAACAGGCAGATATTTTAATTGTTGTAGGCAGTAGCCTAAGCGTATATCCTGCTGCAGGCCTTATCAGCGTTGCCAAAAAAAACATTCCCAAATACCTTATCGATCCCAAGGAGGTAAGTGTTCATGATATTGATAATCTTTCTTGTATAAAAGAGAAAGCCAGTATTGGCGTTCCAAAACTGGCTAAAACCTTAATGGAAAACGAGAGCTAGTTGTCAATAATCAGCTTCTTGGTTGAATAGACCTTCTGGTCCAAAATCAAGGAATAAAAATATACTCCGCGATTTAATTTTGCTACTGGTACAGCGATCTTTCCTGCCGGCCCATATAATTTTTTCTTGCTGACTATCGCTCCCAACATATTGCGTAAAATGAAATACCCTTCTCCATACCTTGAGTCTAGGGAGTATTCCAAATTAAGCACTTCTTTTGCCGGATTCGGGCTTATATTTATCGAGGGCACAAAGGCATGTTCTATTTTCTCTATTGCTGTTCCAGCGCACCAGCTCGTATCAAAAGCAATCATTTGATACGTTGAATCTGAGGGGCTGGACAAACAATAAAGCGCTGTAAAGCATTGGACATTTGAAGGATTACAATCGTCGATAAAGCAATAGGTGATCTGTGCTGTATCATTAAGGGAAGCCCCCCCCTTAATCTCATAATCTGCTTCAAAAGAAATCTTATCCGTAGCCCCTGCATCTATGCTAACCGATTCACCTGATATGCTTACCTGTGGCGGATAACATGAGCCCCAACAAAAGAAATTTACACTTGAGCCTGGAGTTGAATCATTATAAATTTGACCATTGGAAATCATGCTTACTGTCCTCTCAACAATCAATGTTACGGATGTACTGCCAGTATTTCGAACCCAAACATGTGATTGCTTCATATAAGAACTTACGCTAATGCTTCCAGTCATTTCTTCATGGTATTCGCAATTATAATAATAGGTGCCGACTTCTGTTGGTACCCAAACAATAGTGCCTGACCCTGTTCCATTATTGGAAACTGATATGGAATCTCCTGTGCCAATTCCTGCTATTGTTTTCAGCCAGAATGGATGATATGCTGCATTAACGTTAAAGATAAGAGTGTCCCCTATTTTGATTCCAATAGCTGGATCTGGTCCAGCAAAATCTCCTGAAAAGGTATAATCTGTCATGCCGGTTGCCGTGATATCGACAGTGTACGAAACGCCAAAACCGTTATTTGTCGCAAATAGCATTATTAAACCTAGCATTAAGCCCTTCATTAATTTTATCATAATTGCATAAATTAAAAACCAAATATATTAAATATTTACGAAAGTTTCATGAAAAGGGTTCAATAACTATACGTATTTGCTATCATTATGACCGCAAAAGGACAAAAATATAATTTCCAAAACCCTTCCTCTCACAGAATTATTAGTAGGAATTAATTGAAAATATTATTACCTTTACTCGTTATTAATTATAAATCATTGTTATTTGATGGAAGCAGTCACAGATTATGCAACTGCAGATTTTTATCTATTAAAACCAAAACAAGAATAAAAATTTATCGCCATGAAAAATAAATTACTATCATTAAGTGTTGCTCTTTTAGCTTTTTGCTCAGTCGAGGTATCTAGTCAAACAATTGTTAGTACAAATCCAGAAAACAAAAAGGTTGTTTTAGAAGAGTTTACTGGCATTTATTGCACTTATTGTCCTGACGGACACAAACTAGCCCAACAATTAAAGGATGCAAACCCAGACAATGTCGTCCTGGTAAACATTCACACTGGAAGCTATGCTGCTCCTAGTGGAAGTGACCCTGACTTTAGAACTTCCTGGGGCAGTGCAATTGCTGGCCAAACAGGTTTGTGTGGTTATCCAGCTGGAACAGTTAATAGACATGAGTTCGCTGGACTTCAACAAACGTCAACTCAGCCTTGTACTTCAATCACCGCTATGGGCCGATCTAGCTGGGGAACTGCAGCAAATCAGGAATTTCCCATTGCTTCTCCGGTTAATGTCGCTGCCACAGCCACCTGGGATGTTTCAGCAAAAGAAATCGTTGTTT
>DTSC01000043.1:4659-5661 GCA_012965625.1 Flavobacteriales bacterium
GCCTCAAACTGGGGGAACTAACTTTAACCCTACAAATTATGACAGTGAAGGCAATTACCTTCACCAACATATGCTGAGAGATTTTCTTACTGGCCAGTGGGGTGCTGACATTTCAACAACTACAGCAGGCACGTTTTATAGTAACACTTTTACCTATCCCATTCCGGCTGATTACAATGGGATTGAGCCAAACCCCACTGAATTTGAAGTTGCAGTGTACATTGCAGAAGGACAGGAAGAGGTGTTAACAGGAGTTGATGTTCCTGTAGCAATTACGAATATTCCAAATACAGATAATGCACAGTTAATTGCTGTAGGAGACCTTGGTGCTTATTGTGGTTATTTTGCAACTCCTCAAGTTACGATAAAGAACATGGGAAGCGATACCCTTACAAGCCTGGACATCACTTATAATATTAATGGCAGTAATAGCAGCATTTATAAATGGACAGGAAGCTTGGATTTCTATCAACAAGAAACCATAACCCTGCCTATCATACCATTTGTGACTGCGGGAACCAATACAATTAATGTTTCAACATCCAACCCAAATGGCAATACTGACGAAGATCCAATTGATGACTCTGGCTCTTCATCATTTACGGATGCCCCTGAAGCAACAAGCACGACAATAGAATTTGAATTAAAAACTGATGATTACGGTAATGAGACGTCTTGGGAGGTTACCGATGATCTTGGCATAGTGCTTTATTCATCAAATACCACCTATGCAAATAACACCACATATAATGAAACCTTGAATTTTCCTGAAAATGGTTGTTATACATTTACCATCAATGATGCGTATGGTGATGGGATATGCTGTGGATCTGGAGCTGGTTATTATAGACTTACATGCAACTCAGTTATATTTATCTCAGGTGGGGGTTTCGGCAAAGTTGAAGAAAGATCTTTTGAAGAAACTGCTGGGACAACAGCTGCATTAGATCACACAAGCTCTAGTACAGGTTCCACTTCCACTACAAACTGTGATGGAACAGC
>DTSC01000044.1:0-5321 GCA_012965625.1 Flavobacteriales bacterium
CTTGACAGTTGGGGCTCTTCCTAGTGTTTTGAAAGCCCTGTCACCATCTAAAACCAAAAGATCAACAGACTCTAAAATGTTATGCGATCAATCAACAGAAGATGCTTATGGCCAAGGACCTTTTTATACCGCAAATGCTCCTACGATCCAGAATGACTTGCTTGCAGACCTCAATGAAGTTGGCACACGCCTGACAATAAGTGGCCAGGTTTACAATATTGGTTGCTCAGAGTTAATCCCAAATACAGAAATTGATATATGGCATGCTAATGATTCAGGTGCTTATGATAATACCGGATTTAGCCTTAGGGGTAAAACCACCTCAAATAATCAAGGGTTTTACATTTTTGAGACCATAAAGCCTGGGTTGTATTTAAATGGCCCCACTTACAGGCCATCACATATTCACTTTAAAATCACACCTCCTGGTTTCAACACGCTAATAACACAACTTTATTTTGAAGGAGATCCATATATTCAATCTGATCAGGCTGCTTCCTTAACCAGTGGATCATTTGATGCTACCCATCGCATTGTTCCCCTTACAACCAATCCATCTGGAGATCTTGAAGGCACTTGGGACATCATTATCAATGGAAACGGTGTTGTGGTTGACAACAACAACATCCATCTGGACAAAGGAATGATCTATAGTGCAGGTCCCAACCCATTTAGTGATAGGATGGAGATCAAATATGGTGTTTTCCAAAAAGCGAAAGTCAGCATATTCGTTTATGACCTACAAGGCAAAATAGTGGCAAAACTTGACGAACAACAGTTAAATCCTCAGAAATATGAAGTTGTATGGGAGCCGGACCCAAGACTTCCAGGTGGACATTATTTTATTGCATTAAAAATTAACGATTTGCAAGTGCATTACCTGAAGATCATCAGACAGAAATAAACGGTCTTTTCAGTTACTTACATGATTTTTTACCATATGAAGCTTCCAATACTCATTTTAGCTGTGATACTATGCCTATTTACAAGATGCGCTGGGATAAAGGGAAGCTATAATGAAGACATTATTTCATTTAGCGAAAAACAAAACATCCTCATATTTAATGTCGATATTTTTAATGGTAAGGACTCCGTATTGATCAAAAATCAGGATGTATATATTGCTGATGGCAGAATACAACAAATTGTACCTGCTCAAAACATTAAGCCCAAAGATGCGATTCCAAAGAAGATCGATGCGTCTAAAAGAATAAACGGAACAGGCAAGGTTATCATGCCTGGACTTATCGACAGCCATGTGCACCTGGCAAGCAGTGGCTCACCACCATGGCAAGCAGTACGACCTAACGTTGAATACAACCTGAGGGCTTACCTTTATGCTGGCATTACCACAGTTTATGAATTGGCAGGATTATCAGGCAAGACACATAAGTTAAAAGGGAAAATTAATGATGGCAAAATAGTTGGCCCCAATATTTACAACGCACACCTGCCGATTACAGTTAAAGGAGGCCACCCAATTCCCATGGCTAAGCTAGGAGCACCCTTTCCTTTAAAGAACCTGGTTGACATACTTGTACCTACCATAGCAGAAGAAGAAGAGGCGGTGCCTTTAATTAAGAAATATACTAAAAACAATATCGATTATATTAAGATGGTTTGTGATCAGCTTCCTTCAGGCATCCCTGAAATGCAGCCTAATTTATTAAAAGCTCTGGTTAAAGAAGCCCATAGGTTAGGATACAAAGTTTTTGTTCATATAGGCAGCAGTGAAAATGCAATAAATGCAATAAAAGCAGGAGCTGATGTGCTTGCCCATGGAATTTACAGAAGTTCTCTCAGCGATAATGATGCTAAGTTTATTGCACAAAGCAAGGTGCCAATAATTTATACTATAAGCGGTTTTGAAAATGCCTTTCAATTTAGCCAAGGTAAGTTCATTGCCTCTAAGTGGGATAGCCTCCTGCTGCCAAAAGAAATTCTGGAAACAGTAAGTCAAAGCCAGGGAGCGAAGATTAACAAAGTAGACCTTATGAACCGTTTTACTGAAGATATTAGAAAAAGCAGGCCCTTTTGGAAAGAGAACATAGCCAAGCTCAGAAAACACGGAGCAAGAATTGTCGTAGGCACAGACAGCACATTGCCCGGCACCTATCCAGGAAGCTCCTATTTTCAAGAAATAAAACTATTGCGTGAATATGGTTTGTCCAATTTAGAAATTCTCAGGGGAGCCACTTCATACAATGCACAATTGTTTTTAAATGATCCGGATTTTGGCACCATAGAAGAGGGGAAAAGAGCAGATCTTTTGTTATTATCAGCAAACCCTTTGATACAGCTTGAGGCCATCGAAAACCCTGAAAAAATTATTGCCGGAGGAAGAATAATAGAAAGAAACAATTAATTACAAAAGCGTTATTATATACTTAGCCGTGTTCCATTTAAAGATAATACCCTCAATCATTTTATTAATCTTTTCTGTCTATGCAAACGCCCAAAAAGCTGGTGAAGAAGACGGGCAAATAGAAAGAAATTCTCTTTCAGGAAACATCCTGGGAGCAGGGCCTCTTATCGGAATAACCTATGAAAGGGTTTTGTCTGATAATTTTATGGGTGAAGTTGGGATAGGGTTGGTAGGAATTGGTACTGGAATCACATATTATCCATTTAGAATTAAAGTTGCTAAGCTCTGCCCCTATACTGGATTAAAGTTTGCTGCATTTGCAATTGTTGATTGGGGTGGCAATTCAACAGGATATATACCATTTGGCCTAACTTTCTTTTTAAAAAGAGGACTTAACTTAGGGTTTGATTTTGGTCCGGCTGTGCACACATACAATCCAGCAGATTTTCCTCCAGATAGACGAGATGATCCTGTACGTACCTTTTATGGTGCTTTTGGAAACTTGAAATTAGGGGTGCGGTTTTAACCGTTTTCAAAGCCTTATGGGCCTGACATTAGTTGAATGACAAAAAGCTAAGTTGCATTGGCCCATTATCAATGTCCCTGGTCCTGATCCCATAGATATTGAAGTAGTTTTCACCACCATTAAGCTTTTCAATCATATCAATGGACTTAACGTTTTTTGGTAAAGCGGGGAAAAACAGGCTGAATGCAATTCGGTCATTTACATGCCTGTAATAATGCTTCGTCCGGGCGATTGGCACATTGATCACATTCAGCAAACCCAGTCTTTGAGTAGATCCGGATGCACGGATAAAAGTTTCCGGACGAACATGAACCCACCCCCCACTAATGTATTTTGGATCTGCATAATGTATAATATCTATGCGGGTGTATTCTTCAGACAATTCTACTTTTTCCACCTTTAAACTGTTTGTTGAGATTTGCTCAACTCTTGGTATAGAGATAGTCCTGATTCCTTTTTTATCAAATCCAGGTAATCCAGGGATTTGCCTTAGATTGTAATCTGTTCTGGTTTTCATATGTATAGACTTAATTGGTTTAACTTAAATTATAATTAGCAACAGGTTGAGCCAAGAGTAAATATCCAAAAGGCCCCGCAGGTTTAATCTTTTACCTAATAGCCAAGAACAAGGCCTTTTCCAGCATTGCTAACATGAAGAGGAATCCCTTTGGCGTCAAAAAATGAAAATTCATTTGAGACAAGCTTTTGAGAACCCGACAAGGCCAGCGCCAGTTTAATTGCCAGCTTATGAGAGTCTGTTTTCCTATTCTGCTGTTTGGCTATTTTATCTATGTATTTTTTATCCGTTTTCATAATTCTCTTCATTAGATTATTGATTTGATAGACACTATTAACATGCTAGTAAAGCCTGTCAATTACTTCCTCCTTATAATTTTTCTGTTCATTTAAATAGGCACTTAGATTAAAATGCTTTTTGGTTACCCTAAGGCCCCAATCCATCGCTCTTGACTGCAGGCTATTCACCGTATGCGTATTTTCAATAGTCTTTATATAGTCTGTGGCTATATTGATTGCTGCCAGGGCTGATTCTCCCAATTCAGAAGCATAGGCCGGAATGGAACCTCTTAAAACTTCTGTCATTTTCAATAACCTGGGTTTTTGTTCCACACCATATTGTTTATCCAGTATATCGAGTGTAACCACTTCCAGCAGCTCTTTTGGAATATATATCTTTCCGGCTTTTCTAATATAATCATCAAAATCACCTACCATTCTTGAAAATTTTTCAGCTGCATCCATTACGTACCATTCAGATGCTTCCAATGGCTTGTCGTGCGAAATGACAATATCTCCCAACATCTTACGACCCATTAAGAGGCCATTGGAGCATTTCCATCGGTAGAAACCCAGACTATAGCGCAAGGAAAATGTATGGTTGTAGCTGTTAGAGATCCTAATAAATGGATAGTATTCTTCATTAAATTCAGCATCTGGCCTGCCTGTTTTTTTAAGGCCTTTTATCACAATGCGTTCCTTTGGGTTAAAAAGATCCACATGACAATAAGACCCTTTACGATTCATATCCACCTTATATACCTCCGGCCTTGATTCAAAGACCTCTCTAAAAAGCTTTTGCCCCAGCTTATAGGCTTCCCTATGGGTTATTACTTCGTATTTCTTTCCCACCATTCCCAGGATCTCTCCTGAGTCTCTTCTTATTATTGCCTTATGGCCATTATCTTGAATTTTATCTTTATTACCTTGATGCTCATAATACACATCACTTATTTGTATGGGAAAATTGATCTCATCAATGTTCCTTTCATATATAAAACTAAGGGTTTCCATGGTATCTGTTTTTAAAGGTTCTCCACAAACATATATAGGCAGAACATAATGTATTTACGGACCGCTATGTTTTTTTTTATTTCTCTCATAAAAAGTATGAGAACGTAAATACCTTACGTTCAGAAACCTTATCTTTAATCCGAGCTTAATAAATGTGCAATATAAAATCAAAAAGTTTTCAATGGAATCAATAAAAACGCCTCCACACGTCCTCTCTAAATCCACATTTATGAAGGGCTGCCAATGTACTAAGGCTTTGTATTTAAACAAATACCACAAAAACCTGAGAGATGAGATCTCTGCAACACAAGAGGCCATATTCTCCCGTGGCACTGCTGTAGGGGAGCTTGCACAGGACCTGTTTCCTGGAGGCGTAGATGCCTCTCCTGAAGACTATTACAATTTCCAGGCTAGTATAAGAAATACCGCTGAATATATTGCGAAGGGTGAGGAAATCATCTACGAAGCTGCCTTTCAGTTTGACGGTGTACTTGCGGCACTGGACATCCTCGTAAAAAAGGAAGGCAAATGGCATGCTTACGAGGTGAAGAGCTCCACCAGCGTTTCATCAACTTATGAGCTCGATGCCAGCCTGCAGTATTTTGTGATTAGCAATAGTGG
>DTSC01000044.1:5331-5638 GCA_012965625.1 Flavobacteriales bacterium
TAAATAACCAATATATACGGCAAGGAAATTTAAACATCGAAGAGCTCTTTACTGTCGCAGACATTACCGAAGCTGTATTGAATTTACAGGAAACCGTGCAGACTAAAATTCCAGAACTAAAGAAGGTCTTAAAGCTAACAGACATACCCAATATTCAAATAGGAAAACATTGCAATACCCCTTATAACTGCGATTTTCATGGCCATTGCTGGAAACATTTGCCTGAGGAACGTTCTGTCTTTACTTTGTCCAATGCAAGGGGAAAGGACTGGGAGCTATACAATGAAGGAATCTATTCATTAGAAGA